>NZ_JCBANH010000145.1:0-10136 GCF_059760925.1 Achromobacter sp. 1011791174 | reverse complement strand
CGGGCCTGCCGGCCGGCGCGCGCGAAGCTTCGAGTTTACGAGTGTTCGACGGCTTTGCCGTTACGGACAAATGGCAGCTTGCAGACCAGGGCGGGCACCCACTTGCCACGGATGTCCACCTCGACCGTGTCGCCGGGAGCCACGCCCACGGGCAGGCGGGCGAAGCCGATGGACACGCCCAGCGTGGGCGACATGGTGCCGCTGGTCAGCTCGCCCGCGCCCTGCTTGGCGCGCACGGCCATGTGGGCGCGCATCACGCCGCGCTCCTGCAGCTTCAGGCCCAGGAAGGCGGCCGGGGTGGCGAATTGTTCCAGCGCGTCGCGGCCGATGAAGCGGCGCTCGGCGTTCTTCAGCGACACCGTCCAGGTCAGGCCGGCCTGGTCGGGCTGGATCAGCTCGTCCATGTCCTGACCGTAGAGATTCATGCCGGCTTCCAGGCGCAGCGTGTCGCGCGCGCCCAGGCCGCAGGGACGCACGCCTTGCGCCGCCAGGTCGCGCCACAACGCGACGGCCTGCGTGGCGGGCAGCACGATCTCGAAGCCGTCCTCGCCGGTGTAGCCGGTGCGGGCCACCAGCGTGTCGTCGCCCACCTGGGCGGCCACGAAGGGCGTCAGCGGTTCGCTGGCGGCCTGCCAGGCCGGACGCGCGGCCCAGACCTTGGCGCGGGCGTTCGGGCCCTGCACGGCGATCATGGCCAGGTCGCGGCGCGGCGCGATGGCCACGTCGAACTTGCCGGACTGCCGGACGCGCTGCATCCAGGCGATGTCCTTGTCGGCGGTGCCGGCATTGACCACGACGCGCCACTCATCGGCGGCGAAGAAATAGATGATCAGGTCGTCGATCACGCCGCCCTGCGGATTGAGCATGCAGCTGTACAGCGCCTTGCCCGGCACGGTCAGCTTGGCCACGTCGTTGGCGACCAGGCGTTGCAGGAAGGCGAAGGCGTCCGGGCCGGTCACGTCGACGTTGAGCATGTGCGAGACATCGAACATGCCGGCGTCCTGGCGCACGGCGTGGTGCTCTTCCAACTGCGAGCCGTAGGCCAGCGGCATGTCCCAGCCGCCGAAGTCGACCATTCGGGCGCCGGAGGCGATGTGTTCGTCGGCCAGCGGGGTGCGTTTGAGGGTTGCGGACATGCGCGGGAACTCCGGAGCGGCAGCGTTGCCAGGGTTGCGGAAAGCCGCCAGCGGACACGCGTCCACGGCACGGCTGAATCTTCCGCCCCTCTGTCCTTTTGCCTGAGAGTTGCCCCGCGTGGCGGGTGTGCACCTTCGGCGCCTGGGCTGCCCGCTACGTCCCCATTCGGGACGGCCTGAAAGGCGCGGCGCCAGGTCTCTCCAGAGTGCTGTTTTGCCGCGTCGACCGAAAACCGGGACAGGGCAAGCATGGACGGTATGGGTTACCTGAGCGATTCCGGGCGAATTGCGCCTTCGGCGGCGGCCAGCGTGATGGCCGCTCTCTCCCGC
Source organism: Achromobacter sp. 1011791174 (assembly GCF_059760925.1). Taxonomy (NCBI): domain Bacteria; kingdom Pseudomonadati; phylum Pseudomonadota; class Betaproteobacteria; order Burkholderiales; family Alcaligenaceae; genus Achromobacter; species Achromobacter sp. 1011791174. The sequence continues at coordinate 8,670 of NZ_JCBANH010000145.1, read as the reverse complement.
AACATGCGTGACAGCGGCGCAAGCATACATCGAAACCCCGGGCGCCGGAAAGCGAGGAAACCCGGCAGTCCGCGCGCCGTTCGGGCGGCCGCGACAGACCGGGAGCAAGCCGCCGCCACTAACCCAGCGCGGTGTCCAGCAGCATCATCAGCACGAAGCCCAGCATCAGCCCGCCGGTGGCATGGACCTCGTGTCCCTTGCGGTGCGATTCGGGAATGATTTCATGGCTGATGACGAACAGCATGGCCCCGGCGGCAAAGCCCAGTCCCCACGGCAGCAAGGCCGCCGACCAGCCCACCACGGCAGCGCCCAGCACCGCGCCCAGCGGCTCGACCAGGCCCGACAGCATGCCCAGCGCCACCGCGAAGGCGCGCTTGTAACCGGCGGCCATCAGCGCCACCGCCACCACCAGCCCTTCGGGAATGTCCTGGATGGCGATGCCGGTGGCCAGCGCCGTGCCGCGCAGCGGGTCGTTGCCGGCATAGCCCACGCCGATGGCCAGCCCTTCGGGCAGGTTGTGCAGCGTGATGGCGAACACGAACAGCCAGGTGCGGCGCAGGCGATGCGCCTCGATGCCTTCCCTGCCCTTGATGAAATGCTCGTGCGGCAGGCAGCGGTCCATCAGCAGCAGCACCGCCGCGCCCAGCAGGATGGCGGCGCCCACCAGGATGCCGGCGCCCCAGGGGCCATGCCCCAGCTCGCCCGCCGCGGCGATGCCGGGCGCCACCAGAGAGAAGGCGCTGGCGGCCAACATCACGCCGGCGCCAAAGCCGTACAGGCTGTCCTGCACCTTCTGCGGCAAGGTCTGGGCGAACAGCACGGGCAGCGTGCCCAGCGCGGTCGCGGCGGCGGCCATCATGCCGCCCAGCAGCGCGTCGGCCACGTGCGGCGCGCGCACGTCCAGGCAGACCCAAAGCTGGTACAGGGCCAGGCAGGACACCAGCACGGCCAGCGTCCAGATGCTGACGCTGGTGGCGGCCGGCCGGATCCGGTGTCGGCTGAATGTGTTCATGGGCGCCTCGCTGGCCTAACCGCGATCAGCCCACGGCGGCGGCGTAGCGGCGCGCCACCTCGGACCAATCGATCACGTTGTAGAACGCGCCGATGTACTCGGGACGGCGGTTCTGGTACTTCAGGTAGTAGGCGTGCTCCCATACGTCCAGGCCCAGGATCGGGGTATTGCCGTGCATCAGCGGGCTGTCCTGGTTGGCGCTGCTCTCGACCACGAGCTTGCCGGCCGGCGTCACCGACAGCCAGGCCCAGCCGCTGCCGAAGCGGGTCAGCGCGGCCTTGGTGAAGGCTTCGCGGAAAGCGTCCAGCCCGCCGAGGTCGGACGCGATGGCCTGCGCCAGCGCGCCGTCGGGCGCGCCGCCGCCGCGCGGCGACATCACGGTCCAGAACAGGCTGTGGTTGGCATGGCCGCCGCCATTGTTGCGCACCGCCGCGGTGATGGCGGCGGGCAGCTGGTCCAGCCGCGCCACCAGCGACTCGACCGGTTCATCGGTCGACAGGCCGGCGCCTTCCAGGGCGGCGTTCAGGTTGTTGACGTAGGTCTGGTGATGCTTGCCGTGATGGATCTCCATCGTCAGCGCGTCGATGTGCGGCTCCAGCGCGTCATAGGCGTAGGGCAGCGCGGGCAAGGTATGGGCCATCAGATGTCTCCGTCAGATCGTCCCTCGGTGGCGGGAACGAATCACTATCAAAAACACAAATGATATTTATTTTTATTTGATATCACAACGGGATTGTCACAATCCGCGCGATAAGGCCGGCCTATCGCCGCCGGACGCGCGCCCGGCAGCGGCCGTCCGCGGCCTCCCGGCGCCGCCCGATTCCGTCCGCTACAGCGCCTTGCCGCAGGCCACGCCCGAGGCCCAGGCCCACTGGAAGTTGTAGCCGCCCAGCCAGCCGGTCACGTCCACGGCCTCGCCGATGAAGTACAGGCCGGGCACGGTGCGCGCCTGCATGGACTTCTGGTCCAGCCCGCGCGTATCCACGCCGCCGCGCATGACCTCGGCCTTCTTGTAGCCGGCCGTGCCGCTGGGCGTCAGCGTCCATTGATGAATGTCCTGGGCCAACCCGCGCAGCGTCTTGTCCGGCGCATCGGCCAGTCTCAAGGCCGCCAGTCCGGGCTTGCCGCCCTGCTCCGCCAGCGCCAGCCAGGCGTCGGCCAGCCGCTTGGGCCACAGCCCGGCCAGCACCGTGTGCAGCTGCTGCCGGTTTCCGGACTTGGCATCCAGCAGCTCGGCGGCCAGGTCACGGCCCGGCGCCAGGTCCACCACGATGGGCTCGCCCGGCTTCCAATAGCTGGAAATCTGCAAAATCGCCGGCCCCGACAGCCCGCGATGCGTGAACAGCAGGTCTTCGAGGAATTCGCCGCGCGCCTTGCCCTGCCCCGTGGACAGGCTCACTTCCAGCGCCACGCCGGACAGCGCCGACAAAGGCTGCCATTGCGCCGCGTCGAAGGTCAGCGGCACCAGCGCGGGCCGTGGCTCGACGATTTTCAGGCCGAACTGGCGCGCGATCTTCAGGCCGAAATCGGTGGCGCCCAGCTGCGGGATCGCCATGCCGCCGGTCGCCACGACCAGCTTGGCCGCACGGATGAGGCCCTGGCTGGTGCGCAGCTCGAAGCCCTGCTCGCCGTGGGCGATCTCGGCCACCGAACAGCCCATGTGCCAGGCCACCCGGCCTTCGTCGCACTCGGCGCGCAGCAGCCCGATGATGGATTCGCTGGAATCGTCGCAGAACAGCTGGCCGCGATGCTTCTCGTGCCAGGACACGCGATGGCGCTTGAGCAGCGCCAGGAAATCCTGCGGCGTATAGCCCGCCAGCGCCGAACGGCAGAAGTGCGGGTTCTCGGACAGGAAGTTGGCGGGGCCGGCGCCGAGATTGGTGAAATTGCAGCGGCCCCCGCCGGAAATGCGGATTTTCTCGGCCAGGCGCTCGGCGTGGTCCACCAGGACCACGCGCAGGCCCCGCTGGCCAGCCACCGCGGCGCACATCATGCCCGCGGCGCCGGCGCCCAGCACGGCAACGTCAAACAACATCGGAGCTCCGGATCCTTGCGGGATCACTCTTCCTTCAGGCAGTCGACGTAGTAGCGCTTCTCGCCGTCCTCGCCCACTTCGTCGGCCAGGCCGTGGATGTAGGTCTCGAAGCCCGGGAAGCGCTCGTTGAACTCGCGCGCGAACTGCAGGTACTGCACGATGGTGCGGTTGAAGCGCTCGCCCGGGATCAGCAGCGGAATGCCCGGCGGGTACGGCGTCAGCAGCACGCCGGTGACGCGGCCTTCCAGCTTGTCGATGTCGACGCGCTCGACCTCGCGGTGCGCCATGCGGGCGAAGGCGTCGGACGGCTTGAGCGCCGGCACCATGTCGCTCAGGTACATCTCGGTGGTCAGGCGGGCCACGTCGCGTTCGCGGTAGGCCTCGTGGATCTGCTGGCACAGGTCGCGCAGGCCCATGCGCTCGTAGCGGCGATGCACCTTGCAGAAATCGGGCAGGATGCGCCACAGCGGCTGGTTGCGGTCGTAGTCGTCCTTGAACTGCTGCAGCGCGGTCAGCAGCGTGTTCCAGCGGCCCTTGGTGATGCCGATGGTGAACAGGATGAAGAACGAATACAGGCCGGTCTTCTCGACCACCACGCCGTGCTCGGTCAGGTACTTGGACACCAGCGCGGCCGGGATGCCGGTCTCGCCGAAGCTGCCGGACATGTCCAGGCCCGGGGTGATGATCGTGGCCTTGATCGGGTCCAGCATGTTGAAGCCTTCGGCCAGGTCGCCGAAGCCGTGCCAGTGCTCGTTGGACTCCAGGATCCATTCATCGCGGTTGCCGATGCCTTCGGACACCAGGCGGTTCGGGCCCCAGACCTTGAACCACCAGTCGTTCTTGCCGAATTCGGATTCCACCTTGCGCATGGCGCGGCGGAAGTCCATGGCTTCGCGGATGCTTTCCTCGACCAGCGCGGTGCCTCCGGGCGGCTCCATCATGGCGGCGGCCACGTCGCAGGACGCGATGATCGCGTACTGCGGCGACGTGGACGTGTGCATCAGGTACGCCTCGTTGAACACGTTGCGATCCAGCTTGCGGGTCTCGGACTCCTGCACGATGATCTGCGAGGCCTGCGAAATGCCGGCCAGCAGCTTGTGCGTGGAGTGCGTGGCGAACACCATCGCGTCTTTGCTGCGCGGGCGGTCCTGGCCGATGGCGTGCATGTCCTGGTAGAACTCGTGGAACGCCGCGTGCGGCAGCCAGGCTTCGTCGAAGTGCAGCGTGTCGACGTGGCTGCCGAGCTGTTCCTTGATCATTTCGACGTTGTAGATCACGCCGTCGTAGGTGCTTTGCGTCAGCGTCAGGATGCGCGGGTTCTTGTTGACGGCCTCGCGCGCGAAGGGATTGGCCTCGATCTTCTTGCGGATGTTGTCCGGGTGGAATTCTTCCAGCGGGATCGGGCCGATGATGCCCAGGTGATTGCGCGTCGGGCGCAGGAACACCGGGATCGCGCCCGTCATGGTGATGGCGTGCAGGATCGACTTGTGGCAGTTGCGGTCCACCACGACCACGTCGCCGGCGGCGACGTTGGCGTGCCACACCACCTTGTTCGAGGTGGACGTGCCGTTGGTCACGAAGTAGCAGTGGTCGGCGTGGAAGATGCGCGCGGCGTTCAGCTCGGACTCGGCCACCGGGCCGGTGTGGTCCAGCAGCTGGCCCAGTTCATCCACGGCGTTGCAGACGTCGGCGCGCAGCATGTTCTCGCCGAAGAACTGGTGGAACATCTGGCCCACGGGGCTCTTCAGGAAGGCCACGCCGCCGGAGTGGCCGGGGCAGTGCCAGGAATACGAGCCGTCCTGCGCGTACTTCACCAGCTCGCGGAAGAACGGCGGCGGCAGGCTGTCCACGTAGCTGCGCGCTTCGCGGATGATATGGCGCGCCACGAACTCGGGCGTGTCCTCGAACATGTGGATGAAGCCGTGCAGCTCGCGCAGGATGTCGTTCGGGATGTGCTCGGACGTGCGCGTCTCGCCGTACAGGTAGATCGGGATGTCGGCGTTGCGAAAGCGCAGCTCGCCGATGAAGGCGCGCAGGTTCTTGATCGCGCTGGCCACGTCCTCGGGCGAGTCCACGTCGAACTCTTCATCGTCGATCGACAGGATGAAGGCGCTGGCGCGGCTCTGCTGCTGCGCGAAGGAACTCAGGTCGCCATAGCTGGTCACCCCGATCACCTCGACGCCCTCGGCCTCGATCGCGGCGGACAGGGCACGGATACCAAGACCGGACGCGTTCTCGGAACGGTAGTCCTCGTCGATGATGAAAATGGGGAAGCGGAATTTCATGCAGGCGCTCCTGGGGCAAGGCAAACGGACGCGTATAAGGGACGCGAGTGTACTGCGGTAAATAAACCGCCTGGGGATAGGCGGCGCGTAAGCCCGCCGGGGTGCGGGAATGGCCGAATTGTAGGGCGCTTTTTCTTTCAGTCCCAAGGCAATCCGCCCCGGGGCGCTCGCAGCGGCCCGCGGGTGTTGCGCATATGCCCCGCCGGGCGCGCCAGCGGCGTCGCGGCAGGCCGCCGCGACGGCGGGAAAACGGGGATCTAGCGCAGGGTCAGGGGCTCGCCGGCATGCAGGGCCGCGATGAAACGTTCGAAGTAAGGCGGGATGGCCTCGGCCTGCCCGTAACGGATACGCCGCTCGACCTTGGCGATGGCGGCCAGGCAGACCTGGGCGCCGGACTCGCCGCAGACCAGCACCACCGGGTCCTCGTCGTCGCAGACTTCGTACAACCCGCCGTGCTCGCGCCGCGCCACCTCGTACAGGTAGGCGGCCGCGCCCACGGTCTGCATCGGCGTCAGGGCCAGCGCGCCGACGTGGGCGGCCTCGAGCGCGGCATCCAGCGCATGGATGCTGCCCGGCGTGTAGTCCAGCCCGGCGCCGTCCGAGCCGGCGGCCTGGACGAACTCCTGGGCGGCGGCGGCCACCCGCGCCACGAACTCCGCCTGGACTTCGTCGCGCCTGGCTTCATGGTTTGTCTTGAGGAAACCGAACATCGAGGGCTCCTTGGAGAAAACCGCTAGCGGCGTTGAAAACCATTATAGGCAAGCGTCCCCCTATACTGGATTGCCGCGCCGCAAGGCGTGCCCATTTCCCAACACCCCGCCATGCCCGATCCGCTGATACGACGATTGACGCCCACCGACGCCGCACCCTTGCGCCAGTTGCGCCTGGACGCCTTGCGCGAAACGCCTGAAGCGTTCGGATCGAGTTACGAAGAGGAACATACGCTCACGCTGGACGACATCCGCGCCTGGGTCGCCACCGACATCGAGAACGCCATGTTCGGCGTGTTCATCGACGGCGCGCTGGCCGGCATGACCGGCGTCGGCCGGCAGCACAGATTGAAGATGCGCCACAAGGCGCAGATCTGGAGCGTGTACGTGGCGCCGGCCGCGCGCGGGCGCGGACTGGCGCGCCGGCTGATGCTGGCCGCCATCGACCACGCCGGCGGCATGCGCGGCGTGCGCCAGCTGCAGCTGAGCGTCACGGCCGGCAATCTTGCCGCGCGCGCGCTGTACGAGAGCCTGGGCTTCGCGGAGTACGGCGTCGAGCCGGAAGGACTGTGCGTGAACGGCGTGATGCACGACGAAAGACTGATGACGCTGCGCCTGGCCGGCGACTGAGCGCCCTGCGGCGGCACACGCCGCTGGCGGCCTGCCGCAACTTCCCGCCCCTTGGAGCCGACGCTGCGTGGCGCCGTTTCAGCCCGAGTTGGCGCGCCGGCGCGCGCCGTAGGAACACACCTGGTTGCGGCCACCGTCCTTGGCCTTGTAAAGCGCCTGGTCGGCCGCCTTGATGACCGCCTCGGGCGCGCGCAACGCGTCGCCGCGCTCGGCCACGCCGATGCTGACCGTCACGCGCAACGGCCGCGTGTTGCGTCCGCCGCGGGCGCCACGGCGGCGCAAGCCCGCCTGGTCCGTCCGAGGACGGGCCGGCTTGTCGCGCAGGCGCATCTGGTAGGCCTCGATGGCGCGCCGCACGGCTTCCAGGTGCGGCATGCTTTCCGCCGCGGTCTTGCCGGGAAACACCAGCGTGAACTCCTCGCCGCCATAGCGGTAGGCATGGCCGCCGCCGGACACGCGGCGCAGTTGCGCCGCGACCATGCGCAGCACCTGGTCGCCCACGTCGTGGCCATGGGTATCGTTGAAGGCCTTGAAATGATCCACGTCCGCCATCGCCAGCGTATAGACCCGGCCCATGCGTTGCAGCTTTTCGTTGAGCGCGCGCCGGCCCGGCAGCCCGGTCAGCTCATCGCGGAACGCCATGTGGAACCCTTCATGGGCCAGCGAAATGGATAGCGAGGTCAGCGCGGCGGCCGACATCAGCGCCAGCTCGATCGGATGCTGTGCGCCGCGCGGCAGGGCCCAGGCCATGCAGACGAAGCCCAGCCACTGGCCGGCCTGCTGCGGACGGCCATAGCGCAACAGCAGCAGGGTCAGCGTCAGGCCGGTCGCCAGCAGCGCGGCCAGCGCCTCGACCGGAACGCCCAGGCGCGCCAGCGCGCCTTGCACGGCCAGCGTGCTGAAGAAGTCCGCCGTGCCTTCCTTGCCCGCCAGCGCGATGGCGGCCGCGCCCGAGGCCATCAGGCCCAGCCGCGCGGCCAGGTCCAGCAGCACGCTGGAGCGCTCGGCCCACAAGGCATTGATGGTGTAGGCCAGCGCCCACCAGGCCAGCGCCGGCCCCAGCGCCCACGGCGCCTGCTCCGCCAGAGCCGGCCAGGCCGCCGCGGCGACCAGCACGCTGAGCATCAGCGCCATGGTCTGCGAACGCTGGTACATCAGGCAGATGGCGATGCCGATCAGCGCCATCACCCAGGGCACGTAGGGGACGATCAGCGCCAGGGCGGGCGGCCAGTCCTGCCAAAGCAGCAGCCCCGCCGCCGCCGCCACCGGCAGCGCAGGATAGAACAACAGGGGCAGCCAGGGGATATGGGGGTAACGCACGATAGGGCCTTGCTCACGCTTGCTGAAATGACGTCGCCATATCGGCAAACACATATTTCACTTTACGGTCATCCCCAGAGGTTCTTTAGCGCCGCGCGACCGGCGACCGCCGTGCTATGTTGGCTGTCCCTGCCCGCGCCACCGCCCCCATGAGACTCCTGATCAATATCGACGTGCCCGACCTGGAGCGCGCCATCGGCTTCTACGAACAGGCTTTCGGGCTGACCCTTACGCGCCGCCTGGGGCCGGCGGTGGCGGAAATGTCCGGCGCCCAGGCTCCCATCTATCTGCTGGAGAAGGCCGCCGGCACGCCGGCGGCGGGCGCGGCGCGCCAGCCGCGGGATTACGCCCGGCACTGGACGCCGGTGCACCTGGACGTGGTGGTGGACGACGTGGACGCGGCCGTGACGCGGGCCGTCGCGGCCGGCGCCCGGCTCGAAGACCCGGCCGCCACGCATGCCTGGGGCCGCATCGCCCACCTGAGCGACCCGTTCGGCCATGGCATCTGCCTGCTGCAGTTCCTGGGCCGGGGCTACGACGAACTGGCCGAACCGGCGCTGCGCTACCCGGCCGTGTCCGAAGCCGATTTCGACGACCTGCTGGCATTGCGCATCGCCGCCATGCGCGAAAGCCTGGAGCGGCTGGGCCGTTTCGACCCCGAGCGCGCGCGCAGCCGGC
>NZ_JCBANH010000144.1:0-10163 GCF_059760925.1 Achromobacter sp. 1011791174 | reverse complement strand
GGGGGTCGCCCGCTACGGGCTGGACGCCGCCAGCTGAACCGGCGGCGCGCGGCCTCAGGCCGCGATGGCCGGCAGCCCGCTCATGCCGGGACGCCAGCCCAGCGTCGCGCGGGCGCGCGCCGTGCTCACTTCCGATTCGTCCTCGGCGATATTGAACACGCCGCCGCCATGGCGCAGCGCCAGCAGCGCCGCCCAGGCGGCGCCTTCCACATGCAGCGCGTTCGTCGCGGGCCGGGCGGTCGCGCCGGTGCCGGGACCATACAGCCGGCCGTAACGCAGCACCGTGCCCGTGATGCCGGGCGCGCCCAGCACCTGTCGTTCCAGTGCAACCACGCCCATCACGCTGACGCGGCGGTCGCCCTGAGCGTCCAGGTCCAGCGCTTGTGCCTCGTCGCAGGGGCGGGCCGCCTGCGGTGCATATATCCAATCGATGCTCTGGGCCACCAGCGTTTCGCTGCCGGCGGCCAGCGCCGCAGCGACCAGGTTGCGCGTGCCTTCGTCGCGGATGCGCGCATTGCGCCGCGCGGCCTCGCTGGCGCGGGCGGGGTCGCCCAGCAGCGCCAGATCGGTCAGCTGGTGCATGACATGGCGCGGCCGGATGCGGGCGAGCGTGGTTCGCAAGGCGGCCGAGTCGAACACATCCACTACGACGGGCGTCGCGCCGGCGGCTTCGAGGGCCGCGCAGCGATCGGCGTTGCGGGTGGCGCCATGCACCTCGTAGCCGGCCGCGCGCAGCAGGGGGATCAGCGCCGTGCCAATGGCGCCCGTGGCGCCCGCCAGGAAAATTCGGTCTTGCATTGCGATGGCCCCATGGGATCCGTTGTTCATGCCGCCAGAATAGGGCTACCATGGCTCAGTTGAAAGAGCCATATCTGTACAAGAATACTGGTCCATGAAAAGCCCTCCCCGTACCCCGCTGCCGGACCTGGAACGTCGCCAGGGCGAGCCCTTGTACCGCCAGATATACCGGCGCTTTCGCGATGCCATCGAGCAGGGCCTGCTGGCGCCGGGCGACCGGGTGGCGTCGGCGCGCAGTCTGGCCAGCGAGCTGGGCGTGGCGCGCGGCACGGTGGACCTGGCCTACAGCCAGCTCATGGGCGAGGGCTACTTCCTGGCCAGGGGCCAGGCCGGCACCGTGGTGTCGCCGCGCCTGCCGGCCGCGGCGCGGATGCCCCGCCGGCCGGCACAGGCCGCCATGGCGCCAGCGCCCGGCGTGGCGGCCATGCATGGCTTTGACGCCGCGCCGCCGCCGTTTCAGCTGGGCATGCCGGCGCTGGATGCCTTTCCGCGCAAGCAGTGGCTGCGGCTGGCGGCCAGGAGGTTGCGCGCCCTGAGTCCGGCCGACATGGCTTATGGCGATCCGGCCGGCTACTGGCCCTTGCGGCAGGCGATCGCGGCCTATCTGTCGGTTTCGCGCGGCGCGGCTTGTGAACCGGGGCAGGTCTTCGTCACGGCGGGCCATCGGGCCAGTCTGGCATTGCTGGCGCGCGCGCTGCTGGCGCCCGGCGATCCGGTCTGGGTGGAAGAACCGGGTTTCGCGCCGCCCTGCGAGGTTCTGGAGCGCCACGGCTGCCGTCTCGTGGCGGTGCCGGTCGATGGCGAGGGTCTGATCGTGGAGGCCGGACGCCAGCGCGCGCCAGGGGCGCGCATGGCGCTCGTCACGCCGTCGCATCAAGCGCCGTTGGGCGTCTCGATGAGCCTGGCCCGGCGTGCCGAGCTGCTGGGCTGGGCGACGCAGGCCGGCGCCTGGGTGGTCGAGGACGACTACGATGGGGAATACCACTACGCCGGCCCGCCGCTGCCTGCGCTCAAGAGCCTGGATGCGCATGACCGCGTCATCTACACGGGCAGTTTCTCGAAGGTGCTTTACCCCGGGTTGGCGCTGGCCTACCTGGTGGCGCCCGCGCCGTTGGTCCAGGCCTGCGGGCAGGCGGCCGCGACCGGGTCCAATGGTTGCCCCAAGCTGGTCCAGGCCATCGTCGCCGATTTCATGGCCGAAGGGCATTTTTCCCGTCATCTCAAGAAGATGCGCCAGCTGTACGGCCGCCGCCGGCGTCTGCTGGCGGCGGCGCTGCGGCAGGTGTTCGGCGACGGCGCCGAGATCGGGCTGGCGCAGGGCGGCATGCACCTCATCGTCCGGCTGCCGGAATATGGCGACGACGCCGCGCAGGCGCGACGCGCCCAGGCGGCGGGCCTGAACGCCCAGCCCCTGTCGGCGCGCTATGCAGGGGAAGCGACGCGGCAGGGACTGTTGCTGGGATTCACGAATCTGGCCTCCGAGGATGAGACATTATTGCGTGTACGCCAGCTAAGACGCGCGCTTGACGTATAAAGCGTGTAAAAGCCTAAAACCTCGCCGCAGAAGCGAACTCTAGAGACCCGCCCCGATGCCGCGCAAGTATGTGATCGGAATTGCCGTGTTGCTGGCCGCAGCGGGCGCCTTCCTGCCGATCGGCTTCGCGCTGCAAATGTCGTGGTCGCGCGCGGTGGCGCTGGAGCAGCAGAGCCTGGACAACCAGGCGCAGCGCATCCTCAAGTACACGCAAGGCATGCTGGACCAGACGGTGGAAGTGCTGCACCGGCTGAACGCCATGCGGATCGATCCCTGTTCGCCGCAGCACGTGCGGATGATGCAGACCTTGTCGCTGCAGGAACGTTCCATCGATGAGCTGGCCTACGTCGCGGACGGCTACGTGCGCTGCACCAGCTGGGGCATACCGGACGATCAGGCGCGGCTTGAGCCGCCGCATCTGCACCTGAAGAACGGCGCCGCGCTGCGGCTGGACGCCGTGCCGGTGGTGAGTCCGGGCCTGCGCATGGTGGCGGTGCGCTACGGCGACTACAGCGCGTTGATCGAGCCCGGCCGGTTCACCCAGCTGACGCCGACCGATGGCGTGCAGATGGCGCTGGTGCTGCCGGGCTCGGGCATGCTGGGCAGCCACAACCATCCCGACCTCATGCTGGTGGCGCAGGCGCTCAACGGCGGCAAGCTCGACGTGGAAGAGGACTACCTGACCGCCGTCGCGCGCGGTGACGACATTACCGTGGTCCTGCTCGAACCCGCCAGCGAGGCCCTGAGTTCCCTGCGGCGCGAACGCAATCTCTGGCTGCCGATGGGCGGTATGACCGCGCTGGTCATGATCGGCCTGGTGTGCTGGCTGTCGCGCCGGCGCCTGTCGCTGGCGGGCGAGCTGGCCACCGCGGTCAGCCGGCGCGAGCTGGCGGTGCACTACCAACCCATCATCGACCTGCGTTCGGGCCGCTGCGTGGGCGCCGAGGCGCTGGTGCGCTGGCAACGTCCCGGCGGCAAGCAGATGCGGCCGGACGTGTTCATCGCCATCGCCGAGGAAAACGGCATCCTGCCGCGTATCACGGCCGAGGTGTTTCGGCTGGTGATTCGGGACATGGAGGAGCTGCTCGCCGTCGACCGCGGCGTGCATATCTCGGTCAACCTGGGCGCCAGCGACATGAAGGACGGCGAAGTGCTGCGGGTGCTCGAGCGCATGCTGCTGCACACGTCCATCGAGCCGCGCCAGATCTGGCTCGAGGCCACCGAACGCGGTTTCATGGACGTGGACACCGCCGGTCCCGTCATCGCCGAGGCGCGCCGGCTGGGCCACGCCGTGGCCATCGACGGCTTCGGCACAGGCTATTCCAGCCTGGCCTACCTGCAGCGCCTGCCGCTCGATTCGTTGAAAATCGACAAGACCTTCGTCGATGCCATCGGCACCGATTCGGCCACCCACAAGGTCACCGAGCACATCATCGGCATGGCCCGCTCGCTCAATCTGCTGACCGTGGCCGAAGGCATCGAGCGCCAGGACCAGGCCGACTACCTCAAGGCGCGCGAAGTCGATTTCGGCCAGGGCTGGCTGTACGGCAAGCCCATGCCGGCGGCCGAGTTCATCAAGTACTACCTGCGCAACGTGGCCAGCACGCCGCCGCCGCAACGCATGCCGGGCGAAGGCGCGCCGTTGGCCGCCTGAGCCGGCCGCGTCCCGCTTGCGGGATGTCAAGGCGGGCGTCCCGCAATGGCGGGAGACTTCCTGGTCGGCCGCCGCGCCGGCCGCGCAAAGCCCGGAGCTTGGGTCAAAACCTTCTCCATTTCCCGCGATGCCTACCGGATCGCCGCTGCTAGCATTTCCTGGGTTATTGCGGATATCCACGAACTCAAACGCTCCGCAGGCACTTTTACCGATACACCGACTTTTATCTTGGGGCGGATTTTCCTGACGGCCGGCGGCCCGGCGCCGGCGGGAAAACCGGGGAAGCTATGAAAAACCTGAAATTGGGAACCCGCCTGGCCGGCGGATTCTCCGTCTTGCTCGCCATGATCATCATCATGTGCGTGGTCGGCCTGTTGGGGCTGGCCGAAATCAACCGCTCGGTGGAAACCGTCACGCAGCGCTCGCTGGTCAAGGAGCGGCTGGTCAACGACTGGGCCCGCAACATCCATTCCGGGGTGACCCGCACCACGGCGATCGCCAAGAGCGCCGACGCCAGCCTGGCGACTTTCTTCGCCGACGAGGCGGCCGCGTCCACGCGCAATTCCTCGCAGCTGCAGCAGCAGATCGAACCCTTGATCGAAAGCCCCGAGGAAAAGGAGCTGTGGGCCGGCATCGCCAAGGCGCGCCAGGCCTACCTGAGCACGCGCGACACCATCTTCAAGGCCAAGAAGGACGGCGATGTGGCCACCGCCGAGCGCGTATTCGCCCAGGAATTCCTGCCGGCGACGCGGCAGTTCATCGAACTGATCTCGAAGCTGTCCAGCGTGCAGCGCGCCGATATCGACGCCCGCGCCCAGGATATCCAGGGCGAATACGCCAGCGCCAACCTGTGGATGATCGTGATCGGCGCCATCGGCTTGCTCAGCGGCCTGCTGCTGGCGGTGCTGCTGACCCGCAGCATCACGCACCCGCTGTCGGATGCGCTGGCGGTGGCGCGCACCGTGGCGGCCAATGACCTGACCAGCAACATCGCCGTGCGCTCGCGTGACGAGATCGGCCAGCTGATGCGGGCCTTGCAGACGATGAACGGCAACCTGGCCGCCACCGTCGCCCGGATCCGCGCCGGCGTGGACAACATCGCCTCGGCCTCGGGCCAGATCGCCGCCGGCAATACCGACCTGTCGTCGCGCACCGAGCAGCAGGCCGCGTCGCTGGAACAGACGGCGGCGTCCATGGAAGAGCTGTCCTCCACCGTCAAGCAGAACGCCGACAGCGCGCGCCAGGCCAACCAGCTGGCGGCGGCGGCCTCGGACACGGCGTCGCGCGGCGGCGCCACGGTGTCGGAAGTGGTGGGCGCCATGAGCGCGATCTCGGCCAGCTCGGTGAAGATCGCCGACATCGTGTCGGTGATCGACGGCATTGCCTTCCAGACCAACATCCTGGCGCTGAACGCGGCCGTGGAAGCGGCGCGCGCGGGCGAGCAGGGCAAGGGCTTCGCGGTGGTCGCCGCCGAGGTCCGCACGCTGGCGCAGCGCAGCGCGCAGGCGGCCAAGGAGATCAAGGGCCTGATCGAGGACACCGTCGGCAAGATCGGCCAGGGTTCGGACAGCGCGCAGCGCGCCGGCGCCACCATGCAGGACATCGTCGCCTCGGTGCAGCGCGTGACCGACATCATGGGCGAGATCGCCGCCGCCTCGGCCGAGCAGGCCGACGGCATCGAGCAGGTCAACCGCGCGGTGTCGCAGATGGACGAGGTCACGCAGCAGAACGCCGCGCTGGTGGAAGAGGCCGCCGCGGCGGCCGGCTCCATGCAGGACCAGGCCGCCGACCTGAAGCGCGCCGTCAGCGCCTTCCGCTTGCCGGGCGGCGGCCAGGTGGTGGAGGTGGAGGGCGAGGCGTCCGCGCTGCCGCAGCCGTCGGCTCTGCGGCTGTCTGCGTCCTGAGCGGCAAGCGCCGGCGCTAGTGTGCCTTCGTCCCGGCCGGCCAGCGCAACACGAAGCGCGCGCCGCCCAGCGGGCTGGCGCAGGCTTCGATGCTGCCATTGTGGCTGGCCGCCACCCGCTTGACGATCGCCAGCCCCAGGCCGGCGCCGCCCGTGCCCCGGTCGCGGCTGTCGTCCAGGCGGATGAAGGGCTCGAAGATGTTCTCCCGTTCGGCGGCCGGAATGCCGGGCCCGTCGTCGTCGACGATGAGCTGGAAGCCGCCCTCGGGGCAGCCCGTGACCGAGACGTGCACGTGCCCGTCGGCATAGCGCACGGCGTTCTGCACCAGGTTCAGCAGCGCGCGGCTCATGTAGCGCGGATGCAGGTCGATGTGGTCCGGGTAGCCTTCCTGGATGTGGCATTGCACGTTGCGGGCCTCGGCCTGGAAGGCGACCAGCGCCAGCGCTTCCTTCAGCCAGTCGAGCGTGTCCACGGTCTCGAGCTTGACTGACTCCTCGGCGGGCCGTTCCAGGCGGGCGTAGACCAGCAGTTCGGCCACCATGCCCTGCAGTTCCTCGATGTCCGCGTGCATGTCCTGGATGATCAGGCCGCGCTTGGGCGCGGCCTCTTCGCGCGCCAGCAGGTCGAGTTCGAACGACAGCCGCGCCAGCGGCGTGCGCAGTTCGTGGGAAACGGCGTTGGTCATGCTGCGCTGGTTCTCGATCAGCGCCGAGATCCGCGAGGCCATCTGGTTGAAGGTTTCGCCGATGTGGCGAATGCCGGCGATGCGCGAGAGCCGCACGCGTATGCCCAGGTCGCCCTGGCCCATGCGCAGCGCGGCGTTGCGCAGCGCGTCCATGTCGCGCCAGACCGGCAGCGCCCACAGCAGCAGCAGCGTGGCCGTCAGCAGCAGGCTCAGCACGATCCAGGCGCCCCAGGTCAGCGCCTTGTCCATCGGGTCATCGCCCGGCAGCTTCACTTCCAGCCATTGCCGGGGCTCGCCGGGCAGCGGCATGACGACGGTCTCGAAGTCGTCGCGCATCAGGAAGCCGGCGGTGTCGATCTGGCGGAATTCGTTCTCGGTGGGCTGGACCTGGGCGTCCGCCAGCAGCCGCAGCTCCAGGCCGTAATGGGGCAGGACCTGCTGCAGCAGAAAGGTGGCGCGGTCGGCAGGGGCGACGGGGTCCAGGTCCTTGTGCAGCGCGTACACCTGGCCGCGCATGGTGCGCACGGCCAGGTCTTCGACCATGGGCTCGACCAGATAGCCCAGGCCGCGGTTCACGATCTGGTATGCGACGGCGAAGCTGATGACGGCGACGACGAAGACGCGGAGGATGAATTTGAGCATCGGCGACGCGGAGCCGTGGGGACTCCGGAATTGGGCGCTTGGGGTGCGCCGCCGTATTTTATGTTGAATTCACCCGCCGGCCTGGCGCCGGCCACCCCGGCCGGCCGCGCGCGGTCAGGAGTCGGCGGCGTCGTCCTGACTCATGACCGGCTCTTCGAACAGATAGCGCCGGCGCCGGTCGTGCGCCGTGCTCATGTCGTCGGCGACGAAGCTGGCCGCGTCCGCGCCGGGAATTCGTTGGTCGCGGAAGTAGACGGCGTCGTCCTGGCGCGCGTAGTCGGAGTCGGCCAGCACGTCGAATCTGGCCGGATCGGCTTGCGCAATCCGTTTCTCGCAGTGATAGACGTGGACGCCATCCGTCCAGAAGAACACACCCATGAGCTTGATGGCGCGGGGCGTCACGCCGTGTAGCGGTTCGCCGTTGAGCCAGACTTGCTGTTCGTCGTCGCTGAGAATGGCGTGCGGCAGGACGTGCCTGATCCGGAAGCGCGCCGGATCCGCGTCCTGCAGAATCCGCAGATCCGGATGGGAATGGATGCCGTCCATCTCGTGGCGCAGCAGGTAGACGCGCCTGTCGTCCGCGTACAGATCGTGGCCGATATGGCGCAACGTGGCGGCATCGGGCTGGCGCCGGATTGCTTGCCCGCGATGAAAGACCCGCCCGTTGTTGAGGCTCAGCGCGCCCAGGTCCGTCGTCATGCCGGGAAGCGCGCCCTCCAGGCGCAGCAGGCCCTGCGCCGCCTGAACGTAGACGGATTCGCCGTCCTCGAACAGGCTGTCTTGCACGTGGGCGAACGACTTTCCGAGCACCCGGGTGGGGCGCAGGTATTCGTAGTCGTAGGCCTTTTCCCATGTGGGGATGCCGTCCTGCGAGGCAATGCCCTCCAGGACGCGCGCGACATTGGCCGGGGTATTTCCGCCCAGCGGGTAGTTCGCCTCGTCCGGCGCGTTCCCGCTATCGGGATAGTCCATGCACGCGACGGTCCAGACGGTGTCGCCGCAACGCAGCAGCGGTTCGCCGTCCGAACCGAACGGCCGCCAGCCTTGCATGGCGGTTCCGGATTCAAGCGCCTGTACGGGCACGACCCCCACCATGGGGCGGTGGTACCAGACCTGTCGTCCATCCGTGTAGAACGCCGAGTCCATGGCGTTGGCGGGCGTGACCCGCCGGAAAGTCCGGGGGGCGGCACCTGGCACCGGCTGGTCGCCGGGCCATCGATACACATGCTCGCCGTCGGTCCAGAAGTGGCTGTCGTAGTGGTGGGGCGCATCCGGGCTGGCTTGCAGCGCGCCCAGCGCCAACTGCTTCTTCAGGGCGCGGGCCAGGGGCGGGAACAGCGCGACCATGAGCCTGCCCGGATCGCCCAGGTTGTCCTGGCTGATCCAATCGTCGAACCATGGGGGCGAGACCCGCGCATGCGCCGGAGCGGGCAGGACGCGCGAGGACTGCTTGCCGATCCCGATGCAGACCAGATCGTCGTCGGCGTTGAACAGGCGGATGAATGAGGGCTGCCTTGCCGTGTAGGCCTGCGCCAGCCCGCGCAGCAGGGCGCAGAGAAAAAGCGCGGACGCCAGGGCGCCGGCCTCATCGCCATACTGGAAGCACGCCGCGAACCGGAGCGCATGCGCCTGCTCGTCGTGCCGGCAGTGCAGGTGCCCATCTTCCCGTCCGAAACTGTCCACGCAGTAGCTGACCAGCGCATCGGCGACGCAGGGTTCCACGGGCGGGGCCAGCTCGGTGAGGCCTGGAGCGCCAAGGCGGACAGACTCCGGCCAGTCATCGAATGCCGCGACGGATAGCGGCGCGGACTTCAGCCATCGGCGCAGCGCCGGGGCGCTGAGGTCGATGTCGGCGACGATGAAAAGCGGTTCAGCCATGGCTTCGCGGTCCTTTGCGGATGAGTGGGCCGTCGGCCTGACGGCCAGGCACATGCTAGCAGGGGGAAACGGCGGGTGGCCGGCGCGCAGGCGAGGCAGTAATCCGCCAGGCAGGGACGCGCGAATCCGGGAAAGGCCCTGGTCAGTCGTGGCGTTTCAAACGCATCCCTCATCTTGGGGATGAAGCGTATTTTCCTTCGCGATGCAATACGCTACAAATCGATGGGTCGCTGCTCCCACCTCCCCACATCAAGGAACCGCACATGAAAATCCAGGCCTGCCGAGTCATCTTTCTGATTTTCCTGGGCCTGCTTTCCCAAGTGGCCTCGGCCCAGCCGGCCGACAGGAACACCTGCAATGGAGAAGTCGCCAGATTCCTCAAGGCCACCAACCAGAAGTACGGCAGCAACGCGGACATCACCTTCAGGCGCACCTGTGAAAGCAGCGGCGTGAGCGCGGCCTACGCCGCCGTCGGCCATTCCGAGCTGGCGCCCAGCCCCGCGGCCAGGACGTCCGGCGGCGCGGGCAGCCAGAGTCCGGCCCGGAGCGCGCCCTCGTACTCGAACGGCCCGGCGGGGGGGCGACCCGAGCAAGGTAACGCCGCCACCGGCAAACAGCCGTTCCGTTACAGCGACGCCGTCGATCAGTGCGTGCGCATCGGCCCGCATCCGCAGTTCAAGGCCACCGAACAGATCAGCAACCAGTGCTCCTACGTGATCCAGATCACGTTCTGTTCGGAGGGCGTCGTTGCGAGAGGGGACTCCCAGGGCAGGAAGGTCAGCGATTGCAGCCGCCGGCTCACGGGCGCCAAGACGCTGCGGGCCGGGCAGAGCGACACCTTCAATGTGGGAACCATAGGCGTGCGCACGCACTACATTGCGTGCCGCGACCCATTCTATGCGCCGGCCAATGCATTGGCATGGAACGGCGTCGGCTTTTCCGGCCGTTGCCAGGCCAATAATTGAGCCGGGGCGCGGCCCTCTTGCCACGGGAGGTCTGCCCCTTCGCTCACAGCGCGGTCGCGGATCCTTGCTGGCGGCTCGCAACGTTGCGGGCCAGTGCCGGGGT
>NZ_JCBANH010000143.1:0-10545 GCF_059760925.1 Achromobacter sp. 1011791174 | reverse complement strand
CGCGGCTCTTGGCATAATACGCAGCCATGATCCTTCCCGCAGCATTCCGCCCTCCTCTCGCCGCCGGCTGGCTGGCCAGCGCGCCGCCCGCCCTCACCCCCGCCCAGCGCCACTGGCTGTTCCGTCCTGGCGCCCTGACCGCCGGACTGCGCCAGGTGGGCCAGGTGCGGCTGCGGGTGCTGGCCGAGTACGCCGACGGCGCGCCGCAGGATGAAGCGCGCGCCATGCGCATCGCGCCCGGCGCGCCGGTCTGGATCCGCGAAGTGCTGATGTCCGTCGACGGCGTGGACAGCGTGCCGGCCCGCAGCCTGACGCCGCTGGCCGCCTCGCACGGCGCCTGGCAGGGCATGCGGCGCCTGCGCACGCGGCCGCTGGCCGACATGCTTTATCACGATCGCACGGTCATCCGCTCGCCTTTCGCCTGCCGCCGGCTGGCCTCGCCCGTGCCCTTTCACGCCACCGCCATCGGCGCGCTGCCGCCCGACGCGCGCGAACTCGATGCCGCCCGCATCTGGGCGCGCCGCTCGGTGTTCTGGCGTCAGGGCCGGCCGCTGCTGGTGGCGGAGTGCTTCCTGCCCGCCTTCTGGCAACTGGTCGCCGGCAAACCCGTGCCGCCGCTCATGCCGCACCAGCGCACGCCGCGCTGAGGCCCGCCTCAACGCGCCGGCCTTGCGGCGGGCGTCGCGGTCGGCCTCGTGTCCACCGCCAGGCACAGCAGCCCCGTCAGCAAGGCCAGGCCCACATGCGCCATGTACAGCGGATCGAAATCCGCGTGGCTCAGCGCACCCTTGCCCAACAGCAGCACCGTGATCGCCACGCCCAGCACGGCGCCGATCTGGCGCGTGGCCTGATTGACGGCGCTGCCCACCGCATAATGCTGCGCCGGCAGCCGGCTGACGGCCGCGCCGGCCAGCGAAGGCAGCACCATGCCCACGCTCAGGCCGCTCAGCACCAGGCCCGGCAACCAGGCGCCCAGATAGTCAGGCTCCGCGCCCGGCACCAGCAGGAACCACAGCCCGGCCACCGCGTACAGCAAGGCGCCGCCGACCAGGAACGGCCGATGCCCCATGCGCGCGGCCAGCCTGCCGGTCACGATGGCGGTGGGCATGACCAGCAGCGGCCCCGGCGTCACCGCCAGCCCGGCCTTGGGCAGGCTGTAGTGCCAGACACCCATCATGTAGAAGAAGAAGGCGAAGAACATCATCGCGAAGGCGATGCCGAAGCTCAGCGTCGCCAGGTTCGCGTAGCGATAGCTGCGGTGCTGGAACAGCGCCAGGTCCACCAGCGGCTGCGGCGCGACGCGGGCCCAGGCCACGAAGGCGGCCAGCGCGCCCGCGCCGACGGCGGCGGCAACCCATAGCTCGCCGGCCGACCAGGCCGGCGACTCCGACTGCACGATGGCCAGCGCCACCGCGCCCACGCCCAGGATCAAGAGTGTCATGCCCACCCCGTCCAGGCGCCGCCGCGACTCGGGCCGCACCGATTCCTGCAGCAGGCGCGCGCCGCGCCACAGCGACAGCGCGCCCAGCGGCACGTTGATGTAGAAGGCCCAGGGCCAGCCCGCCGCGTCCACCACGAAAGCGCCCAGGCTGGGGCCGACCGCCGCCGCCAGCCCCGCCACCGCGCCCCACAGGCTCACGGCCACGGTGCGCTGCGCGACCGGAAAGGCGGCCAGCACGATGGACAGCGACGCCGGCGTCAGCAAGGCCGCGCCGACCGCCTGCGCCACGCGCGCGGCCACCAGCCAGCCCACGCCGCCGGCCAGGCCGCAGGCCGCCGACGCCGCCAGGAACAGGGCCACGCCGGTCAGGAACATGCGCTTGCGGCCATAGGCGTCGGCCAGCCCGCCGGAAGGGATCAGCATGGCGGCATAGACCACGGTGTAGCCGTTCAGCACCCACGACATATCGGCCGCCGAGGCCTGGGGAAAGCCGGCACGCAGCGCGCCGAAGGCGGCGTACAGCAAGGTGGCGTCCAGCGACACCAGGAAGACCGCGACGCTGGCGATCCAGAAGACCGGCCAGGGAGACCCCGCGAATTCCGCCGAAGACGGCGCGGGCGTATGAACCGAGGAAGACATGATTGAACGGATTCCAGGAAAACCGCGCCTTGCGGGGCGGGCGTTGCGCTTCACGCGCGGAAAAATATGATGATCATCATATTCAGGAATAAGAAAATGGCCGCGCACGGCGGCCGCGACTTGCATCCCCTCAATGCGGCGCGCGTTCACCCTCCGGTTCGTAGCGCGACAGCAGCGCCTGGCGCGCCTCGGCCAGCACCGCCCGCCCCTCGGCGTTGTCGCCCAATGCGCGCGCCAGTTGCAAGGCGCCCACCAGGGTGCTGGTCACGGCCGTCGCCGCGCCGGGCCGGGCATCGGCCGGCAGGAAACGCCGCACCAGATTCATCAGCCCGCGCACCCGGTCCGCGCCGGACTCGCGCAGCTGCGGCGACTGGCGCGGCATTTCGGACACCAGCGACGACACCGGGCAGCCGCCCTCGCAGCCGCCCAGATGCGCTTCCGACAGATAGGTCTCGACCAGCGCGCGCAGCGGGCTGGCGCCCTGCTCGCGCCATTGTTCCATCCGCTGCATCAGGCGCGCGGCGCCATCCTGCCCGGCGCGCTCGACCGCCTCGACCAGCATCGCGTCGCGCGACGGAAAGTGCGCGTAGAAGCCACCGTGGGTCAGCCCCGCTTCCTTCATGATGTCAGCCACGCCCACGCCGGCGTAGCCCTCGCGGCGCACGGCGCGCGCGGCGACCTCGACGATGCGCTCGTGGGTCTGCTCTTTGCGGGGAGTGGAACGGGACATGGCGGCGGCAGTAAATATGATGATCATCATATTAATGAGCCGCGACATCGGCGCGCAAGCATTTTTTATTCGTGCCGTCCTCCGCAAGGCGCAATGGGCTTGCGCAATATAATTCACCACACAACGTTTTCACCGCCAGACCCACCCCCGGCGAGCCTCGCGCCCGCCCCACTCTGAGAGATGGTTCATGACTGAAGCGCAGCAAACGGAATTACTGTTTTCTTACGGCACCCTGCAGCAGGAAAGCGTGCAGCTGTCGACCTTCGGCCGCCCCCTGGGCGGCGAGAACGACGCCATGATCGGCTACCGCCTGGACATGGTCGAGATCACCGATCCCGAGGTGCTGCGCGCCAGCGGTCAGAAATTCCATCCCATCGTGTCGCCCACCGGCATGCCCGCCGACGAGGTCGCCGGTCAGGTCTTTCGCATCACGCCCGCCGAGCTGGCGGCCGCCGACGACTATGAAGTCTCGGACTACAAGCGCGTGCTCGCGCCGTTGAAGTCGGGGAAGAAAGCCTGGGTGTACGTGCGCGCGCAATAGCGCGTTGCTCGCATTCTTGCTAGTGGGAGCCAGCGGCCAGCTGCCGCCTCCCTCGCTCGGCGATATCTGCCACGTCGAAGGTCGTGACCCGCCCGGCCGCCATATCAGCCAACCCCTTGGCGATATCCGCTTCCAGAGATGCCGACTTGATGGACACAGACTCGCGCCGACATGCCCATTCGCGCAGCGCCTCCCGCACGACTTCGCCAATCGAGGCGTAGCCCATGTCTTGCGCCGCCAGCCTGATTTCAGCAAGCAGCACCGGGGGCAAGGCAACAGTCAATCGTTTCTGATCTGCACTCATGCCTGCTCCCGTTTCACGAATCAACGCCAGGTTTCCGGCTCGATCGTAGCCTCGCCCTTGTCGGCCGAGAAATAAACAATGCCGTCGGAGATATTGACGTTGACCTGCATCGTGCGCTCGGCCAGCTGCGCCAGCGCGCGGCTCTGTTCGGACGGCAGGTTGACGATCTTCAGGTTGCGGGCGCGTTCCAGCTTGTTGCGCACGCCGTCCCACCAGATCTTGCTGGCCGAACCGCCGTAGCAATAGACGATGACCTGCTCGGCGCGGCCGCAGGCGCGCAGGATGCGGCGTTCCTCGGGCTGGCCGACTTCGATCCACAGCTTGACCGCGCCGGTCAGGTCCTTTTCCCAGAGGTCCGGCTCGTCGGTATCGCTCAGTCCCTTGGTGAAGGCCAGCTCCTCGCTGGCGTGCAGCGCGAACGCGACCAGGCGCACCATCATGCGCTCGTCGGTCTCGGACGGATGGCGGGCCACGGTCAGGCCGTGCGTGCCGTAATAGTGGCGGTCGGTGTCGGCCACGTTGAGGTCGGCCTTGTAGATGGTGGCGCGCAGGGCCATGATGGAATTCCGGAAGTGAACGCGTATCGCGAAACCCGCCATGATACCGCCAGCCGCCTTCCCCTGCCGCGCCCCGGCGCGCGGCGCTACACTGCGTTCAGGCCGCGCCCGGCCCGTGTCCCATTGCAGTCGCGGACGCAGCGCCGATGACCATCGCGACCGCCCCTCATCGCAAGCCCTACTGTCGCCTGCCCACCCGCGAACCCCGCCATGACCGCCACCGCCGCCCTGCTCGCCTTCACCCTGGCCGCCGCCATCCTCACCGTCACGCCGGGCCTGGACAACGCCCTGGTGCTGCGCACCGCCGCGGTCGAGGGCGGACGGCGCGCGCTGCTGGCCGGACTGGGCATCAGCACCGGCTGCCTGGCCTGGGGCGCGGCGGCCGCGTTCGGGCTCGGATCGCTGCTGGCCGTGTCCACCGTCGCCTACGACGTGCTGCGCATCGCCGCGGCCGCCTATCTGTTCTACCTGGGCGCGCGACTGCTGTGGAACACCTGGCCCGGACGCCGCCAGGCAGGCCAGGCCGGCGGCTCCGCGCTGCTGGCGGCGGAACTGTCCGCCCGTCCCGCCTCCGGCGGCGCCGGCTGGTTCATGCGCGGCTGCCTGACCAACGCGCTCAATCCCAAGATCGGCGTGTTCTACGTCACCTTCCTGCCGCAATTCATCCCCGCCGGCGCCGACGTGATGCGCTTCAGCCTGCTGCTGGCCGCCGTGCATGCCGTGCTCGGCATGCTGTGGTTCGGCCTGCTGGTCGCGGCCACGCGCCCGCTGGCGCGCTGGCTGTCGCGCCCGGCCGTCATGCGCGGGCTGGACCGGATGACGGGCGCGGTGTTCATCGCGTTCGGGCTGAAGCTGGCGCTGGAGAAACGCTGAGCAGGAAGCTCTCGATGGCGGCCGCCAGCGCCAGCGGCGTTTCGTTCATCGGATAGTGGCCGGCGTTCTCCAGCACCTCCACGCTGGCCAGCGGATAGCGGCGCGCATAGGTGTCGGCCATCAGGGCGGCGTTGAACACGGGATCATGTCGACCCACCAGCGCCTTCAGCGGATGCCTGCCGTCGATCGCATCGCTGAAATCCGTGTCGGCCCAGGCGTGAAAATAGGCGGCGAAGGCCGCTGGCATCGAGCGTGCCGCCGAATACGCCGCCTTCCACGCCACCCACGATGCCGGCAGGCGCCCGCCGGTGCTGCGGTCGATGATGGTCCGGCGCTGTTCCACCTGCACAGCCGCGCCCTCAAACAAGGCCCGTCGCGCCGCATCCATCCGTATCCCGCCGCAGGGAACGGGCGCGACGGCGACCAGCGCGCGCACGCGCTCGGGCGCGAGCGCGGCGATCCGCTCGATCGCCATGCCGCCCATCGAATGCCCGATCAGGCTGAACGACGCGAACCCCAGCTCGTCCGCCAGCGCGAGCGCGTCCGTGGCGATTTCGTCGATCGTGTAGTCGCCCGGCGCGTCCCGCATGCCGCCATAGCCCCGGTAATCCATGAACACATAGCTGAACGCGCCGCCGTCCAGCCAGGCTTCGATCGGCTCGAAGGCATGCGCATCGCCAAACCAGCCGGGCAGGACCAGGACGGGATGGGGGCCATTGCCCACGCGGTGAAAAGTGTTTGCCATACGGACTCCATGATGATCGCGCCGCCCTGGCGCCCGGCCGCAACGCGGGCCTGGCACTGAACGGCAACATAAAAACCCATCGTAGAAGCGCGCGCGACGGCCCGCCTTCGATGGCGGGCCAATCGCTATAGAATCCGGGCCATGCGCAATACCCTGCTCGATCCCTACGAACACCTGCCGCGCAGCGTGGTCGTCACCGCCAACGACTATCCCGCCGGCTCGACCTTTCCCGCGCACACGCATCTGCGCGGCCAGTTCACCTATGCCTCGCGCGGCGCCATCAGCGTGGCAACGCCGCAAGGCCGCTGGCTGGTGCCGCCGCAACGGGCCTGCTGGCTGCCGGCGGACATGGCGCATGAGATGACGATGAACGGGCCGGTCACGATGCTCAACGCCTTCATCGCCCCGCCTGCCGCGCAAGCCGCGCGCCTGCCGGACCATTGCTGCGTCCATGGGGTGTCGCCCTTGCTGCGCCTGCTGCTGGATCAGGCGGTCGACCTGCCAGCCCTGTACGACGTCGAGGGACGCGACGGCAAGCTGATGGCGCTGCTGATCGCGGAAATCGCGGCCATGCCGCGCCTGCACCTGCACGCGCCGCTGCCCGAAGACCCGCGCCTGGCGCGCGCCTGCCTGCGCCTGTTCGCCGCGCCCTCGATCGGCGCGAGCCTGGACGAGATGGCGGCCGACGCCGGCATGAGCCGGCGCACTTTCACCCGGCTGTTCCGCGCGCAGACCGGCGCCAGCTTCGCCGCGTGGCGGCAGCAGGTCTGCCTGCAGGCGGCGATCGCGCGCCTGACACAAGGGCAATCCGTGACCCGCGTGGCGCTGGACCTGGGCTATGCCAGCCCCAGCGCCTTTGCCTCGGCGTTCCGCCGCGTCCTGGGCGCGACGCCAAGCGCCTATCTCGACATCGGATAGCGCTCAGTACACCCCGATAGGGTGCCGCGCCACGTAGTGCCCCTCGCCCACCTGCGCCAGCGGCTGGACCAGCGGATCGTCGCCCAGCTTGCGCATCGGACTGGGAATCTCGTCCACCAGCAATGAGCGCTCGCGGTGGCGGCGCGCGGGATCGGCGATCGGCACGGCCGCCATCAGCTTCTTCGTGTACGGATGCTGCGGGTTCTCGAAGATCGCGCGGCGCGGGCCGATCTCGACGATCTGGCCCAGGTACATCACCGCCACGCGATGGCTGACGCGCTCGACCACCGCCATGTCATGCGAGATGAACAGGAAGGACACGCCCAGCTCGCGCTGCAGGTCCAGCAGCAGGTTCACGATCTGCGCCTGGATCGACACGTCCAGCGCCGACACCGATTCGTCGGCGATCACCACCTTGGGGTTCAGCGCCAGCGCGCGCGCGATGCAGATGCGCTGGCGCTGGCCGCCGGAGAACTCGTGCGGATAGCGGTCGATCATCTCGGGCAGCAGGCCGCACTTGTCCATCAGCCAGCGCACCCGCTCCTCGGCCGCCTTGCCGCGCGCCACGCCGTGGATCAGCAGCGGCTCCATGATGGAGTAGCCGACCGTCATGCGCGGATCCAGCGAGGCGAAGGGGTCCTGGAAGATGAACTGGATGTGCTGGCGCAGCGTCTGCATGGCGCTGCCGCGCAGCGCGCCGATGTTCTTGCCGTCGAATTCGATGGTGCCGGCCCGGCTCTTGACCAGCTGCAGCAGCGAACGGCCGGTGGTGGTCTTGCCGCAGCCGGACTCGCCCACCAGCGACAGCGTCTCGCCGGGGTACAGGTCGAAACTGACCTTCTCGACCGCGTGCACGCGCTTCTGCACCCGGCCCAGGATGCCGCCGGTGATGTCGAAAGTGGTGGTAAGGTCGCGCACCTTCAGCACCGGGCCGTTCTCGCGCCGCACGGTCGAGGGCTGGGCGACAGGGGCCGGGGCTGGAGCCGACGCTTGCGGCGCGCCCTTGACCGCGTCGTCCACGCGCAGCAGCGGAAATGGCGCGGGCTCGTCCGTGCCGTGCATGGCCCCCAGGCGCGGCACCGCCGACAGCAGCGCGCGCGTGTAGGCGTGCTGCGGCCGGGCGAAGACCGAGTCCGAACCGCCCTCCTCAACCTTGTCGCCGCGATACATGACCAGCACGCGGTCGGCCACCTCGGCCACCACGCCCATGTCGTGCGTGATGAAGATCACGCCCATGTCCATTTCCTCCTGCAGCTGCCGGATCAGTTGCAGGATCTGGGCCTGGATGGTCACGTCCAGCGCGGTGGTGGGCTCGTCGGCGATCAGCAGCTGCGGCTTGCAGGACAGCGCCATGGCGATCATGACGCGCTGGCGCATGCCGCCGGACAGCTGGTGCGGATAGCGGTCCAGGATGGCGCGGGCCTCGGGGATGCGCACGCGTTCCAGCATGCGCAGCGTCTCGGCGCGCGCCGCCGCCGCGTCCAGGCCCTGGTGCAGCCGCAGCGCCTCGGCGATCTGGTTGCCGGCCGTGAAGCTGGGGTTCAACGAGGTCATCGGCTCCTGGAAGATCATGGCCACGTCGGCGCCGCGCACGCGCTGCAGCGTCGCGTCGGACGCCGCCACCAGGTCCAGCACCTCGCCGCTGCGCCGGCGCAGCAGCATGCCGCCGTTGACGATGCGCCCGCCGCCGTACTCCACCAGCCGCATCAGCGCCAGCGACGTCACCGACTTGCCCGAGCCCGACTCGCCGACGATGGCCAGCGTCTCGCCCCGGTCCACATGGAACGACACGTTGCGCACCGCTTCCACGACGCGGTCCGGGGTCTTGAAGCGCACGGTCAGGTCATTGACCTGGACCACGCGTTTGGAATCCATTGTTGCCATGATGATTACTTTTCCTGGCGCGGATCCAGCGCGTCGCGCAGCCCGTCGCCCAGCAGGTTGAAGCCCAGCACCACCAGGAAGATGGCCGATCCGGGGAAGATCGACATCCACGGCGCCTGGGTCATGAAGTTCTTGGCGGTGTTCAGCATCGAGCCCCAGGACGGGTTCGGCGGCTGCAGGCCCAGGCCCAGGAACGACAGGCTGGCCTCGGCGATGATGGCCGTGGCGATGGTGATGGTGGCCTGCACGATCAGCGGCGGCATGACGTTGGGGAACACGTGGCGCGCGATGATGCGCAGGTCCGACGCGCCCAGCGCGCGGGCGCTCTGCACATAGTCCTCGCTCTTGACCGCCAGCACCTGCCCGCGCGTCAGGCGGATGAACTTGGGCGCGGCCGACACGCCGATGGCGATCATGGCGTTCATCAGGCTGGGCCCCAGGAAGGCGGCCAGCGCGATCGCCAGGATCAGGAAGGGAATGGCCAGCAGCGCCTCGGTGGCGCGCGAGATGCAGCTGTCGGTCCAGCCGCCGAAATAGCCGGCGGCCAGGCCGAACGGCACGCCCACGGCCAGCGCGATCAGCACCGACACCAGGCCGGCCATGAGCGAGGCGCGCGCGCCATAGACCATGCGGCTGAAGATGTCGCGGCCCAGCTCGTCCGTGCCCAGCCAGTATTGCGCCGACGGCGCCTTGCGGATGGTGGTGAAGCTGGTCTGGAAGGGATCGTGGTTGGCCACCAGCGGCGCCAGCAGGGCCAGCGCCACGAAGAACAGCACGATGGCCAGGCCCAGCATGGCGATGTGATTGCGCTTGAACTTGCCCCAGGCGCGGTTGCGGCTGCGCGGCGGCGCGGCGGCGGCGGGATTTGCGGAAATGGCGCTCATGCGTGCCTCAGGCGGGGATTGACCAGGATGTACAGGATGTCGGCCAGCAGGTTCATCAGGATGAAGCCCACCGCCACGCACAGCACCACGCCCTGCACCACGGCGTAGTCGCGCGTGAACACGGCATCCACCACCAGCTTGCCGAAGCCCGGGATGGTGAAGACCTGCTCGGTCAGCACGGCGCCAGCCAGCAGCTCGCCGAACAGCAGCGTCACCAGCGTGACGATGGGCATGAGCGCGTTGCGCAGCGCGTGCCGCAGCACCACGCTGCGCGCCGGCACGCCCTTGGCGCGGGCCGTGCGCACGTAGTCGGCCGACAGCGCTTCCAGCATGGCCGAGCGCGTGTGCCGCATCAGGTAGGCGGCGATGGCCGTGGACAGCACCAGCGCCGGCATCAGCATGGTCTTGATCGACAGCCAAAAATCCTCGGCCGGCGATACATAGCCCGAGGCCGGCAGCAGCTTCCACTGCACCGACACCACCATGATGAGGATGATGCCCAGCCAGAAGTTGGGAATGGACATGCCCGACAGCGCCGCGATGTTGGCGCCCATCTCGACGGGCTTGCCCTTGCGCACCGCGGCCACGATGCCCATCGGAATGCCGACCAGCAGCGCGAAGAGCATGGCCATGGCCGCCAGTTGCAGCGTGACCGGCAGCTTCTGGCCGATCAGCGTGGTGACGGGCACGTCGGTGCGCAGCGACTTGCCCAGGTCGCCCTGCAGAACCTGGCCGGCCCAGGCCGCGTACTGCATGGGCAGCGGGTCGTTGAGCCGGTATTTGTCGCGCAGGTAATCGAGCACGGCCGGGTCGCGCTCCTCGCCGGCCAGGGTCAGTACGGGATCGCCGGGCAGGATCTTCTGCAACATGAACACGATCATCGACACCAGTATCAGTGTCGGGATCGCAACCAGCACGCGGCGCAATATGAGTTTGAGCATGGGAAAAACCGTAAGGGCAAGACGGCGGACGGAACCGGGCCGCGACAGCCTGGCGCGCGTCCGCCGGGAACAGCGGCCGGCGCCAGGG
>NZ_JCBANH010000142.1:0-10627 GCF_059760925.1 Achromobacter sp. 1011791174 | reverse complement strand
CGAGGCGCCGGACATGGATCCGGCGCCCTACGCGCTGCGCCGTTGAGGCGCGGCGCGGGGTGGCGCGTCAGTCCTTGCCGGCGCGCGCTTCGCGGCGCTGGCGCACCGCCTTGGCCAGCGTGTCCAGCACCGGCGCGGTCTGCGACCAGCCCAGGCAGGCGTCGGTGATCGACACGCCGGGGCGCAGCGGCTGGCCGGGGGTGAGATCCTGGCGGCCTTCCTCGAGATGGCTTTCGATCATCACGCCGGTGATGCGCGCGTCGCCGCCGGCCAGCTGCGCGGCCACGTCCTGCGCGACCTCGACCTGGCGCAGGTGCGACTTGTTGGAATTGGCGTGCGAGAAGTCGATCATGACCTGCTCGCGCTGGCCGGCCTTGCGCAGCACCGCGCAACAGGCGTCCACGCTGGCTGCGTCGTAGTTGGGGCCCTGCTTGCCGCCGCGCAGGATCACGTGCGTGTCCTGGTTGCCGCGGGTTTCGAAGATGGCGGCCATGCCCATCTTGGTCATGCCCATGAAGGCGTGCTTGGCGCTGGCGGCGACCATCGCGTCGGCGGCGATCTGCACGCCGCCGTCGGTGCCGTTCTTGAAGCCCAGCGGGCAGCTCAGGCCGGAGCTGAGCTGGCGGTGGCTCGGGCTTTCGGTTGTGCGCGCGCCGATGGCGCCCCAGGCGATCAGGTCGGCGATGTACTGCGGGCTGAGCAGGTCCAGGAATTCGGTGGCGATCGGCAGGCCCAGGCCGCTGACGTCCAGCAGCAGCTCGCGCGCGCGGCGCAGGCCTTCGTTGATGCGGAAGCTGCCGTCCAGGCGCGGGTCATTGATGTAGCCCTTCCAGCCCACGGTGGTGCGGGGCTTTTCGAAGTACACGCGCATGACGATGAGCAGATCCTGGCGATGCTGGTCGGCGGCGGCGCGCAGCAGGCGGGCGTACTGCATGGCCTGGCCGTGATCGTGGATGGAGCAGGGGCCGACCACGATGATCAGGCGGTCGTCGCGGCCGTGCAGCACGTCGGCGATCTCGGTCCGGCTGCGTTCGACCAGCGTCTGGATCTCGTCCGAGACCGGCAGTTCGTCCTGCAACAGCGCGGGCGAGATCAACGGGCGCACGGCGGCGATGCGGGTGTCGTCGATGCGGGTGATGTCCTGGGTGGAATCGGCCGCGCCGACCTCGCGGTCGTGCAGGGGATCGTCAATGCGGGTCAAGGGAAGCTCCGTGCCATAGATGCGGAAAGACCGCCATTATCGCACCCCCGACCGCCCGAAGGTTGCCATCCTCCGTCCTAGGGCGCGGGCCGGCGGGCGCCGCGCCATCGGCCAAGCGTGCGCCTTCAGTCCCGAATTTAAGCCTATCAGCACTGAATTTGCATTAACCCGTCGGCACGGCGGACACGGCGCGCGCGGATGCCGTAGCATTGGGGGCAGACTAGATACGCAGGCTCCAGGACAGCGCACGATGCCCAAGACCGAAGCCGGCCCCGCCCGCCGCATCCTCCTGGTCGAGGATCATCCGGTCGAGCGCGCCTATCTGCAGAATATGCTCCTGGCGCTGGGCTGCCGTCGCGTCGCGGGCGTGGGCAGCGGCGCCGAGGCGCTGGCGGCCCTGACGCGCCAGTCCTACGACGTGCTGATCAGCGACATCGCCATGGGCGAGGGCGGCGGCACCCGCCTGCCCAACGAGCTGCGCAGGCTCAAGGACGCGGGCCGCCTGAAGCGCATGCCGCCCATCATCTGGATCAGCAATCTCAGCGACGAGCTGCGCCATTCGCATGTGCGGCTGGCCCTGCAGGCCGGCTGCCCGTCGGCGCAGGCGCTGGCCAAGCCGGTGTCGCGCTCGGTCATGCAGCAGGCGTTGAAGACGGCGCTGCACGATATCGACGATCCCGACCTGTCAGGCCGCGCCTCGGCCGGCCCGGCCCCCACGCGGGCCGAGCTGCGGCGCGCGCTGGGCACGGGCGAGGGCATGAGCGTGGTGCTGCAGCCGCAGCTCAATCTCACCACCGGCCGCATGGTGTCGGCCGAGGCGCTGTCGCGCTGGGACCATCCGACGCTGGGCACGATCGCGGCCGGCGATTTCGTGCCGGCCGCGCACAGGCTGGGGCTGGACCGGGTGCTGTTCGAGCGGGTCGCGGGACAGGTGCTGGAGGTGCTGCGCCGCATGCGCGGCGAGCGCATCGAGGTGCCCATCGCCATCAATGCCTCGGCGGCCACCTTGTGCTCCCCGGACCTGCCGGCGCAACTGGAGCAGCTGGTGGCGCGGGCGGGGCTGCCGGCGCGGCTGGTGAAAGTGGAGCTGACCGAGGACGAGCCTGTGAAGGACTGGCTTGCGCTGTCCTCGGTGCTGAACCTGCTGCGGGTGCGCGGCTTCGAGCTGGCGATGGACGATTTCGGCGCCGGCATCGCGTCCATGCGGCTGTTTTCCGCCATGCCCTTCACCGAGCTGAAGATCGACCGCGACTTCATCGTCCACATGCATCGCGAGCCGGCCTCGCGCGCCGTGGTGGCGGCCGCCATCGAAATGGGGCGGGCGCTGGGCCGCCGCGTGATCGCCGAGGGCGTGGAGCAGGAGCGCGACATCCTGCTGCTGCGCGAGCTGGGCTGCGAGCTGGCCCAGGGTTTCGGCATCTCGCCGCCGCTCGCGCCCGACGCCTTCATCGCGTTCCGGCGCCAGCACTGAGGCCGGCGCCGCAAGCCGGCGTCAAAGGCCGGACACCTCGATATTGCCGGGGTAGTCGATCGAGAACTTGAGCACGGTCTCGCGCGACTTGCCGGGCTCCAGGTCCCAGTTCCAGACCAGCTTGCCGTCGTCCTCGCGCTTGATGTCGCGCTCGGACGGCGACAGCAGCTTGACCTCGATCTTCTCGTTGCGCGAGACCGGCAGGCGGTCCTTGAACGAGACCTGCTCCTTGGTCGACTTGTTGTTCTTGACCGTGATCTTGTATTCATAGGTCACGCGTTTGCCGCCGCCGGAGAAGCCGGTGCTTTCGGTATAGCGGTTGACCAGCTGGCGCTTGACCGAGATGCCTTCGTCCGCGCCCATCGCCAGTTCCAGCTTTTCGCCGGGCATCACGGCCTTGAGCCGGCTGGACGCCACGAAGGCGTCGTCCAGGAACGTGTTGAGCGTGCCGGCCAGGAAGGGCATCTCGGTGCCGTTGCTGGCATGCGCGGTCAGGAAGGCCGCCTCGCGCAGCGACGGCGTGGATTGGTATTGGAGCGTCGCCGGCAGCTTGACCGTGGTGATGGCCACGCGCTGCGTGCTGTTGTCCGACGGCAGCGTGACGGGCGCCTGGATCTGGAACGAAGCGCTGGTGGCGCCCGACTGGACCTCGGCGGTTGCCGATGTCACCGCTTCGGGCTGCGGCTCGGGCTGCGCCGCGGCGTCGAAGGCCTGTTCCTGCACGGCCATCTTCTGGCGCGCCATCTGGCGCGCTTCGCTCGCCGCGGCCGGCGCGGGACGCGGCGCCGCCGCGGGCATGGGCGGCGGCGGCACCGCCACATCCACGACCCAGGGCGTCAGCGCCGGCGCGCCGCCGCCCAGCGAGGGGCGGGCGGTCGACAGGGTGAGCTTGACCTTGTTCCAGTCTTCGCCGGTGGTCTGGTTGATGACGCCGAAATAACCCAGGTCCACGCTGCGGTCGGCGGCGCGCAGCCGCGCGTCGTAGGCCGGCGTCCACTGGGCGCCGGCAACCGCATAGGAAAGATTCAGGTCCAGCTTGCCGGGGCGCGCCAGCATCACGCGCAGCGTCACGGTCTTGCTGCGGCGACCCTGGCGGTCTTGCAGCTGGCTGTACTCATTGGCCAGCGCCTCCCGCTCGCGCTCGATGTCGGCGCGCTGTTCCTCCACGCGCCGCAGCCCGGCCAGCGCGCGGCTCAGCGTGTCGGCGCTCAGCGACTGGACCGCCTTGAGCTCATCGAGCGAGGGGCGGGCGCCGTCCTTGCCGGGCTGGGTGGCGCCTTGCTGGATCAGCGTCACCAGTTCGCGCTGGTTCTCCAGCACGGCGGCCTCGTCGTCCAGCGCGGCCTTCTTGTTGTCGAGTTGATTGATCTGCTGCTCGAGCTGCCTGAGTCGATCGTTGGGCGTGTTCGCCTCGTAGGCGGTGCGCACCTTCACATCCAGCAGCGTGGCCTGGCCGGTGCTTTTGGCCGCGACCTGCAGGGAGTTGTCCTGCAACGAGGCGGGCAGCTTCTCCAGCACCAGCTCGTGCTCGCCGGCGGCCAGCTCGGCGCTGGCCTGACGGGTGACGACGGCGCGGTCCTGGTAGACCGTCACGGCGCCGATGGCCGAGGGCAGGGCGGCGGCCGCGCTCAGGCCGGGGAGGGTGGCGATGGACAGAGCCAGGAGGGTACGTCGCATGGTGGCGCCTATTGATCGATGGAATCGGAAGCGGCGCGGACGGACTTGCCCTGCGCCGGGGGCTAAATGTACACGGCGCGCAAGGGGCGGGCTTTACAGAAGGTGGCAAACGAAACCATGCGATACCGCCCCGATCGCCGGGGCGTCAGGGCGCGGCTTTTCTATTCCTGGATCACGGCTGTCGCGGGCGCGTCGGCCCGCAGCGTTGCGCCCATGCCCTGGCTCAGCATCGACAGCAGCAGGGCGGGAGCCATGTTGAGCTGGGCCAGCAGCACGCTGCAGCGGGCCAGCCTGGCCAGGTCTTCGTGATTCTGGCGTGTCAACCATGCGCAGGCCTCGACCGACAACTGCATGCCGGCGATGGCGGCGGCGTTGCCGCTGCGCGCGATCCGCTGCAACAGCAGCAGATACATCAGGTTGGTTTCGTGGATGTCGCGCAGAAGTTCGGTGGATCTCGGCATCGGGCACCCCTTACTTCGTTGTGTCCGCGGACCGGATTCGTGGCGGGCGCGGAGCAAGGCGTGGCGCGTCCTTGGGAGGGCGTCTGCGCAGGCCGGTCGCCGGCCTGGCTGCCGATATGGTCTGTCGATCATATTTAAGCGACCAGGGGCCGTCAGTAATGGATTTCCCTGTGCTCAATTCATACATATGTTAATTTTGTAAAAGAGACTAATTCTCATTTATAATGCCGCCCATGTCCCGCGGC
Source organism: Achromobacter sp. 1011791174 (assembly GCF_059760925.1). Classification (NCBI taxonomy): domain Bacteria; kingdom Pseudomonadati; phylum Pseudomonadota; class Betaproteobacteria; order Burkholderiales; family Alcaligenaceae; genus Achromobacter; species Achromobacter sp. 1011791174. Next base: position 5,572 of record NZ_JCBANH010000142.1, on the reverse strand, counting down.
GCATGCCGTCCGCCGGGCCGTCTCCTTCTTCCAGCCGCCGGGGTACGCGATGGGTCTTTCTTCCGACGAACGCCAGCAATTGCAGCGCGAGCATGCCGCCTTGCTCGCGGCCTACGGACGCGTGCAATCGCATTGCAGCCGGCTGCTGGCCGCGCAGGCCGGACGCATCGAGCGGCTGGAAAGCGAAAACCTGCAACTGCGCGCCCGCCTGATCCGCCAGGAGACGCTGCTGTCCTGGGAGCGCGAGGATAGAGCTGCACTGGAGCGCGCCGTGCCGGGGCTGCCGCGCCGCGCCGCCCTGGCGCGTCGCGTCGGCCAACTGATGGAGCGGGTGCAGGCGCTGATGCGCGAGCGCCTGGCCTGGCAGGACAGGCTGGTCGCGCCGGTCCCGTCAACGGTGGCGCCGCGATCCGAGGCGCCGGCCGTCGCCGTCGCGCTGCGCGAGAAGTCCGTGCTGTGCGTGAGCGAGGATGCGATGGCCCTGATGCTGACGCGCAAGGTGGTCGAAATGGCCGGTGGCCGCTACCAAGGCCGCAGCGGCAAGGAAGACGCCGACACGCTGGAGGCCAGTCTGGTCGCGGCCGACCTGGTGATCTGCCAGACCGGTTGCGTCAGCCACGGCGCCTATTGGCGGGTGCGCGACCATTGCACGCGCACCGGCAAGGAATGCGTGCTGGTGGACAGGCCCGAGGCGCTGGACGGCCTGCGGCCGACGGAAACGGCGGGGCGCTGACCGCGCCGTCCGCGCCGGTTCAGTCCGCGCCAGCCGGCCGCGGCGCCCGCGCGCGGCGCAGCAGCGGCACCGCGCCCAGGGCGCACAGCGCCATCACCAGGAAGCCGCCGGGCGCATAGTGCCGGTACAGCGCGCCGCCCAGCTGGATGCTGGCGAACATGAAGACCCCGCCCGACAGCAGCGCGTACAGCGCGATCGCCGAGGTCTTGGCCGTGGCCGGCGCGCGCGCGGCGATGTGCCACATGATGGCGGCGTTGTTGCCGGCCAGCGTGAAGCACTGCAGCAGCTGCAGGACGGCGATGGCGGTGGGGTCGGCGGTGATCGCCAGCCCGGTCCATCGGATCGCCGTCATCACGGCCGAGATCAGGATCAGCCGCGGCGCGCCGACGCGCGCCAGCACCTTGGGCGCGGCGAAGAAGAACAGCACCTCGCTGGCCACGCCCACCGCCCACAATAGTGATATCAGCGCGGTGGACAGGCCCTGGGCCGTCCAGTGCAGCGTCGAATAGGAATACAGGAAGCCGTTGCTGGCCTGCACCAGCGAGGCGGCGGCGATGCACAGCAGCAGCGGGCGGTCGCGCAGCACGGCGCGCATGGGCGTGACGCCCGGCGTCGCGGGCGCGGCGTCCGGCGCGGGCCGCGCGGCCCGGGGCAGCAGCCGCAGCATGGCCAGGCAGGCCACGATCATCAGCATGGGCAGCCACATCACCCAGTTCACGCCGTGGGTCTTGATGAGATAACCGCCGCTGACCGTCATCAAGGCGAAGCCCAGCGAGCCGCAGGCGCGGATGAGGGTGTAGGAATTGCCCTGGCCGCGCCCGCTGGCGATCGCCATGCGGTCCAGCAGCGGCAGCACCGAGGGGAAGACGGCGTTCAGCAGCAGCGTGACGGCGAACAGCCAGGCCGGCGTGGCGGCCAGCGGATAGCAGGCGTAGAGCAGCAGCGAGCCGATCAGCGCCGCCGCGATCAGCGCATGGGCGCGGCCGGTCTGGTCGGCGACGTGGGCGACGACAGGAGTGGACAGGATCTTGGGCAGCAGCGCGGTGGCGACGATCAGGCCGATGAAGGCGCTGTCCAGGCCGCGCTCGGCGAACCACAAGGGCAGGAAAGGGATGCTGACGCCCTGCAGGCCGTAGTACAGGAAGTAGAACCCGTGCAGGGCGATGGCGCCCTGCCGGGCGTCGGGGTTGCCGCGCATGGCTGGAGGGGGGACGAAGGCAGGAATGAAGCCGCGTAGCATACTCCTGCCGCCGGGTCCCACGCCTTGACGCCTACCAGGGCAGCGGGGCTTTTTCGCCGTTGCCGTGCTCGCCGTAGTAGATGGACGGCAGGAAGCGCGACAGGTACGTGAATTCGGTATAGCAATGCCGCAGCAGCGCCAGGCCCAGTTCGTCCGCCGCGTCGCGCTCGGGCTGCGCGCTGGACTTGCCCAGGTAGAAGCGACTGCGCAGCACGCAGCCGAAGGGCGTGTCGCGCGCCAGGTGCACCATGTCGCCGTCCAGCGGATCGCCGTGCGCGTCCAGCTGCGCGTGGTCGCCGAAGCCGATGCGCGCATAGACGGCGGCCGAGACATCGCCGGCCTCGGTGGCGGCGCGCAGACGGGCGTCGCCGAAGGCCTCGGCCGGATCATGGAATTTCAAGCGCGCCGCCACGGGCGGGATGTCGGCCAGCGACTCGACCGCATGGATCGACGCGCCCACATAGCTTTCGCCGCGCCGCCAGTGGCTGTCCCAGCCGCGATGCTCGACGTGATCGTGCGGATGCCACCACTTGATGTGCTGGGTGGTTTCGAAGAACTTGAACCACCAGTCCAGCATGCGGCCCTTGCAGCCATGCAGGTCGGTGCGCACGGCCACCACCAGCAGGCCGTTGTCCAGGCGGGTGATGCCGGTCTCCAGGCGCAGCGGGGCGGGATCCAGCAGGGGTTGCAGGTCGGCCAGGATGAGGCTGGCGTGGGGGGCGTGTGTGTCCATGTTCGAGGCTCCATCAAAGATATCGAAGGGTTGGAAACCCGATTCTATAATAAAGAAACGAATAACGTTTCCTAAATAAAAGGGACGTGTAAGATGCCGTCTGCACACAGGAGGACGCCACCGATGGCGCAAGGCAAGATCCGATCGACCACGACAGGCGCCGGCCAGGCGCGGGACCTCGATGCGCGGGACGCCGCCGCGCCCGCCCCGCGCCCGCGCGGCCGGCCGGCCCGGCCCGAGGCCGAGCAGCGCGCCGCCGTGATGGCGGCGACCACGTGGCTGCTGCTGAACGAGGGCTATGCCGCGACCACGCTGGAAGCGGTGGCTCGGCGCGCCGGCATGGCCAAGAAGACCGTTTACCGTTATGCCAGCGACCGCGAGGACCTGGTGGCCCAGGTCGTGCGCGGCTGGACCGACGGCTTCGCGCCGGTGATGGCGCAGGACGTGACCAGCGTGGATGAGGTGCTGCCGGCGCTGGCGCGCGTGTTGCAGGCCATCGCCGAGCGCGTGCTGTCGGCCGACGCGGTCGGCATGTTCCGCCTGCTGACGGCGGACTTTCCGGGCCGCGACGCGCTGCGGCGGGCCTACCAGGAGAACGGCATCGAACGCGGCACGGCCATGTTGGCCGCCTGGTTCCAGCGCCTGGCCAGGCGCGGACTCATCCAGGTGAGCGAGCCCCGCGTCGTGGCCGGCCTGCTGCTGTCCATGGCGATCGCCGAACCGCTGCGCGCCATGGCGCTGGGGCTGACGCCGCCGCTGCCCGAAAGCTCGATCGGTGAACGCATACAGGCCTGCCTGGCGCTGTTCGCCGGAGATGCCAAGGTCTTCGCGCTGCGCGCCGCGTGATGCGGTCCGCGCGCCGTTCAGCTTGCCGCAAGGCCGGCGTGGCGATTTGGCAAAGCGCGCGCATGGCGATACCCTGAATAGGCAACGGCGCGTTCACGAGATGCGCCGCAGGCATTTTTCTCTAATCATTCCAAGGAGCAGAAACCCATGGCCAAGCAACTGAATGAGAAGACCGCCAAGGCCGCCAAGGAACGCCGCAAGCGTCCGCTGGCCACGCCCACCGACCTGTCGTCCGCCGCCACGCGCGACATCTCCGCCGCGCTGAACCAGGTCCTCGCCGACGTGTTCGCGCTTTACCTGAAGACCAAGAATTTTCACTGGCACGTCAGCGGCCCGCACTTCCGCGACTATCACCTGCTGCTGGACGAGCAGGGCGACGAGCTGTTCGCCATGACGGACCCGCTGGCCGAGCGCATCCGCAAGATCGGCGGCACCACGCTGCGCTCCATCGGCCACATTGGCCGCACCCAGCGCATCCAGGACAATGACGCCGACTACGTGCAGCCGCTGGACATGCTGGCCGAGCTGCGCGAGGACAACAAGATGCTGGCGGCCTCGCTGCGCGAGGCGCACAACGTCACCGACGAGCATCGCGACATCGCCAGTTCCAGCCTGATCGAGAACTGGATCGACGAAACCGAGAAGCGCACCTGGTTCCTGTTCGAGGCCAGTCGGCAGGGCGACGGCACCGGGCATTGAGCGCCGGGCCGCCGCCAGCGCCTGGAACGAGGCCGTGACCGTGGCGTGACACCCCCGCGACGGCCGGACGCGGCGCCCGCGCTAGCGGCCGCCGCGTCCGTCACGGATACACCAGGACTGGTTTGTCCTGGTAGCGCGCCGGGAAGACCTTGGCCAGGTTCTCCACCTTCGGCACGTCGTTGACCATGATGTACATGCTGTACGGATGGCGCACCAGATAGTCCTGGTGGTAGTCCTCGGCGCGATAGAAGGCCTTGAGCGGCTCGATCGTGGTGGCCATCGGCTTGCCGTAGACGCCCGCGCGGTTCAGCTGCGCGATATAGGCCTCGGCCACCTGCCGCTGGCCGTCGCTGGCGGGGAACACGGCTGAGCGGTACTGGGTGCCGGTGTCGGGGCCCTGGCGGTTGAGCTGGGTCGGGTCGTGCGCCACGGAGAAATAGATCTGCAACAGCTGGCCGTAGCTGACCTGGGCCGGGTCGTAGGTGATCTCCACGGCTTCGGCGTGGCCGCTGCGGCCGCCGCTCACCGTGTCGTAGTTGGCGGTGGACGCCTGTCCGCCCGCGTAGCCGGAGACGGCCGAGCTGACGCCCTTGACGTGCTGGAACACGGCCTGCACGCCCCAGAAGCAGCCGCCGGCCAGCACGGCCTTTTCCTGCGCGGCGCCGGCGGGCGCGTCTTGCGCGGGAGGCGGGATCAGGACGGCGGTCTCGGCCGAGGCGGCAATGCCGGGCAGCGTGGCGGCGAGGGCGCAGGCGGCCGTCAGCAGGCCGGGAAGTTTGCGCGACAGGAATGAGGCAGGCATGGCGATGGATCCTATGGTTTGGGGGGTGAGGCGGCGCGTGTGTCTCAGCTCTGCGCCGTGAAACGCAGCGCGACGCCGTTCATGCAGTAGCGCAGGCCGGTCGGGCGCGGGCCGTCGTCGAACACGTGTCCCAGATGGCCGCCGCAGTTGGCGCAATGCACCGCCGTGCGGACCATGCCGAAGGTGCGGTCCTCGGTCTCGCCCACGGCGTCCGGCAGGGGCTGCCAGAAGCTGGGCCAGCCGGTGCCGCTGTCGAACTTGCGGTCCGACGAGAACAGCTTGTGGGCGCAGCCGGCGCAGGTATACAGGCCCTTGCGGTGCTCGTTGTTCAGCGGACTGGAATAGGGCCGTTCGGTGGCCTCGCGCCGCAGCACCTCATATTCCTCGCGGCTGAGCCGTTCGCGCCATTGCGCGTCGCTGAGCGCATAGGGAAACGATGCGGCGGCCGGCTGCGCGGCGCGGCTGCCCAATGCGGGGGCCAGCGCGGCGGCCAGCGCCGCCGCCGCGCCCGGGCCCAGG
>NZ_JCBANH010000141.1:0-11332 GCF_059760925.1 Achromobacter sp. 1011791174 | reverse complement strand
GGGGCGGGCAGGGAGCGATCCGGCGCGGGCAGGGTACACTTGTGCGCCGTTTTGCCCCCAAGCCTTTGAATTCCATGATTTCCTCCGCATGCGGCGTCGACTTCGGCACGTCCAATTCCACCGTGGGCTGGAGCCGCCCCGGCCAGCACGCGCTGCTGTCGCTCGAGGACGGCAAGCCCACCCTGCCGTCGGCCATCTTCTTCCATGACGAAGACAACGAGGTCAGCTATGGCCGGGGCGCCATCGCCGACTATCTGGCCGGCTACGACGGGCGCCTGATGCGCTCGATGAAGAGCCTGCTGGGCAGCTCGCTGATCGACGGCTCGACCGAGGTCCAGGGCCGTTCGATTCCGTTCCGCGTGCTGCTCACGCGCTTCATCGCCGAACTCAAGCGCCGCGCCGAGACCGCCGCCGGCCGCGATTTCCAGCGCGTGGTGCTCGGTCGCCCGGTATTCTTCGTGGACGACGATCCGGCCGCCGACCAGACCGCGCAGGACACTTTGGGCGAGATCGCCCGCCAGGTCGGCTTCACCGACATCGAGTTCCAGTTCGAACCGCTGGCCGCGGCTTTCGACTATGAATCGCAGATCGACCGCGAGGAGCTGGTGCTGGTCATCGACATCGGCGGCGGCACCTCCGACTTCTCGTTGATCCGCCTGGGCCCCGGCCGCGCCGGCAAGGCCGATCGCCGCGAGGACATCCTGGCCTACGGCGGCGTGCACATCGGCGGCGCGGACTTCGACAAGCAGCTGAGCCTGGCCCACGTCATGCCGCTGCTGGGCCTGGGCAGCCAGCTGCGCAGCGGCAAGGACGTGCCGTCCACGCAGTACGGCAATCTGGCCTGCTGGCACACCATCAACCAGGCGTATACCCGCAAGGCCGCCGAGCACTTCGCCTACATCCGCGCCGAGGCCGGCGACCGCGCCAAGATCGACCTGCTGCTGAATCTGGTCAAGGAGCGCGCCGGCCACTGGGTGGCGGTGCAGGTGGAAGAGGCCAAGATCGCGCTGTCGGAAGCGCCCGAGGCCCGCATCGACCTGTCGCGCGTCGGCGCGGGGCTGGCCGTGGATGTGACGCGGCCGTCCTTCGACGCCTGTGTCGGCCGGCTGATCGAAAAGGTGGAAACCACCGTCGGCGCGCTGCTGCGCGACGCCGGCGTGGCGGCGGCGGACGTGGACACCGTGTTCTTCACCGGCGGCTCCAGTCGCGTGCCCCGGCTGCGCGAAAGCGTGTCGGCGCTGGTGCCCGGCGCGCGCAGCGTCGAGGGCGACCTGTTCGGCAGCATCGGCGCCGGCCTGGCGCTGGACGCGTTGCGCAAGTTCGGCTGAACGAGGTATTCGGCGCGCCGGTCTCGCCGGCTTCTCTGCCCCCTGATCCGCGCGGGTACGCGCGAGGCCGTCCCCGCTACGGCGCCAGCATCGCAGGCACGCGCGCGGCCAGCGCGTCGATCGCGGCGCGGGTCTTGGAGGGCAGGTGGCGCGCCTGCGGCCAGACCGCGTGCACCTCATGGGCGGCCAGCTGGTCGCCGTGCATCAGCACTTCCAGCTCTCCCGTGCCGACATAGCGCGCCAGCATCCAGCAGGGCAGCCAGGCCAGGCCGGCGCCGGCGATGGCCGCGTCGGCGATGGCCTGCAGGTCGTCCAGGCGCAGGCTGGGCCGCAGGCGCAACTGTGTCGCGCGGCCATCCTCGTCCTGCATCGTCCAGGCCTTGTCCTGGCCGCCGCGCGCATAGATGATGCCGGCGTGCGCCTGCATCTCCTGCGCCGTGACGGGACGGCCGTGCGCGGCGATATAGGCGGGCGACGCGCCGATGCCCATGGTCTGCAGGCCCAGCCGGCGGGCCGCGAGGCTGGAACTGTCCGGCAGGTCGCCGACGCGGATGCCCAGGTCATAGCCTTCGTCGATCAGGTCCACCACGCGGTCGCTGAACGAGATGTCGACCTCCAGCTGTGGATAGCGGCCCGCCAGCTCGCGCAGCACCGGCGCGACGCAATGCCGGCCGAACACCAGCGGCGCGGTGACGCGCAGGCGGCCCTGCGGCTCGCGGCGGCCGCTGTCCAGCTCCGCCTCGGCCGCCTGCAGCTCGGCCAGCGCGCGCACGCAGCGGTCGTAATAGGCCTGGCCGTCGTCGGTCAGGCTTTGCTGGCGCGTGGTGCGGTGGAACAGCCGCACGCCCAGCCGGGCCTCCAGCCGCGCGATGGACTTGCCGACGGCCGAGCGTGTCAGGCGCAGGCGCTCGGCCGCCAGCGCGAAGCTGCCGGCCTCGGCCGCCTGCACGAAGGCTTCGATGCCGTTGAGCCGGTCGTGGACATTGCGGGTATTCATGACAATCCTTGATTGGTGCCTTTCGGGAATCATTGAAAGGAAAAAAATGCGCCACTAGGGATATCTATTCCCCTATATCTTAGCGATACCGGGCGACGCCGGCACGGCGCGCCTTCCATTACGTATCGCAAGGAATCTCATCATGCAGGCCTATCACGTCACCGGCGGCAAGGGCATCGAATCGCTCAAGCGCGTCACGCTGGAATCGAAAGCGCTCGGCCCGTACGACGTGCGCGTGCGCGTTCACGCCGTGTCCCTGAACTTCCGCGACCTGATGGTCGCGGACGGCATTTACCTGAAGGGCAGCGGCGCGCCCGTGATCCCCGCCTCCGACATGGCTGGCGTGGTCGCCGCCGTGGGCGAGCGCGTCACGCGTTTCCGCGTGGGCGACCGTGTCATGGGCGCCTTCATGCCAGACTGGGTCGATGGCGAGCCCACGCCGGCCAAGACCGCGCTGGCGCCGGGCGCGGCCACCGATGGCGTGCTGGCCGAGGAAGCCGTCTATGCCGAACACGGGCTGGTCGCCACGCCGGCGGGTCTGTCGGACGAAGAGGCCGCGACCTTGCCCTGCGCGGCGGTGACTGCGTGGAACGCCCTGTTCGTCGGCGGCCGCGCGCAGGCGGGCCAGACGGCGCTGCTGCTGGGCACGGGCGGCGTGTCGATCTGGGGGTTGCAGCTGGCCAAGGCCGCCGGCCTGCGGGCCATCGTCACCTCGTCCAGCAACCGCAAGCTGGAACAGGCGCGCGAACTGGGCGCGGATGTGCTGATCAATTACCGCGAGACGCCCGAATGGCAGGTCGAAGCGCTGCGCCAGACGGACGGCGACGGAGCGCACGTCGTGGTGGAAGTGGGCGGGCAGGGCACGCTGGAGCGCTCGGTGGCCGCCGTGCGCATGGGCGGCACGGTATCCATGATCGGCGGCGTCAGCGGCTTTGGCGCGACGCCGGTGGCGCCGCTGGCGCTGATCGGCGGCGCCAAGCGCCTGGAAGGCATTTTCGTGGGCAGCCGCAAGATGCTGGAGGACCTGGCCCGTTTCGTCTCGGTCGCCGGCATCAAGCCCGCGATCGACCGGGTCTTTGGCTTCGACGAGGCGCCGGCCGCCTTCGCGCACCTGGCGTCCGGCAGCCATTTCGGCAAGGTGGTGATCCGGGTAGCGCCGTAGGCGCGGGGCCGGGCGCGCGGCCCCGCGGGACCGTCGCGGCGCGATGGTAAGCTCATGCACTCCTGCCGGGCGGACGGCGCAGGCCGCCGCCCTCCCGGCCGCCATCCGCACGCGCCATGACGACCAAACCCGAATCCCATCTGCACGAAGAGCTGGTTTCCAGCGTGGCGGCCTATGACGGCCGCTTCCTGAAGATCCGCAACGACACCGTCCGCCTGCCCAACGGCAACACCTCCACGCGCGAATACGTGGTGCATCCCGGCGCCGTGGTGGTGATCCCGCTGCTCGATGACGGCCGGGTGCTGCTGGAGCGGCAGTTCCGCTATCCCATCGGCCGCGTCATGACGGAGTTTCCCGCCGGCAAGCTGGACCCGGGCGAGGATCCGCTGGCCTGCGGCAAGCGCGAGCTGCTGGAGGAAACCGGCTATACCGCCGTGCAATGGGCCCACGCCGGCGCGCTGCACCTGGCGATCGCCTATTCCACCGAGATCATCCACATCTTCTTCGCGCGCGGCCTGCGCGCCGGGCCGAGGCAGCTGGACCAGGACGAGTTCCTGGACGTGATCAGCGCCCAGCCGTCCGAGCTGTATGAGGCCTGCGCCCGGGGAGAAGTGACGGACGCCAAGACCCTGACCTGCACGCTGTGGCTGCAGAACGTGTTGTCCGGCGCCTGGCGGCTGGACTGGCGCGACGACGCGGCCGGCTGAGACTGCGTCGCCTTCCGCCATGCCCTCGCATCCGGTCCTGATCCAGCCCTCGGGCCTGCGTTTCGATGCCGACGAGGACACGCCGCTGCTGCTGGCCGCGCAGGCCGGCGGCATCAAGCTGCCCAGCTCCTGCCGCAACGGCACCTGCCGCGCCTGCATGTGCCTCATGCTGGAGGGCGAGATCCGCTACCGCATCGAATGGCCGGGCCTGTCGCGCGACGAGAAGGAAGAGGGCTGGATCCTGCCCTGCGTGGCGCATGCCGTCACGGCGCTGGAGATCCAGTCCTTGCAGGCCGCGCCGCTGGAGCCGCCCGCGCCCGCGCCCGAGCGGGCGCTGACCGGAGCGCGACGCTAGCCGGCGCATGCCGGCGTGTGGCGCGGGCCTATTGCGGCGGGCCGCCCGCGTCAGGCCCGCTCGCGCCCGCTGCCGCTATTCATGTCGGTGCATGGCCGATTCGCGGCGCGTGTCGCGCATGGTCGCATACACCAGCAGCGACAGGAAGATCACGCCGGCCAGGTAGTAATAGAACCATTGCTCATGCCCCTGCTGCTTGAACCACAGGGCGATGGCGGGCGCCGTGCCGCCGAAGATCGACACGGTCACCGCATACGGCACGGCCACGCCGGTGGCGCGGATGTTGGTCGGGAACAGCTCGGCCTTCACCACGGCGTTGATCGAGGTGTAGCCGGCCGTGAAGACCCAGGCGCCGCAGATCAGCAGGAAGGCGATGAAGGGCGAGCGCGTCTGCGCCAGCGTGTACAGGATGGGCACGGTCAGCAGCGCGCCCGCGACGCCGAAGAACACCAGCAAGGGCTTGCGCCCGATGCGGTCGGACAGCGCGCCATACAGCGGCTGCAGGATCAGCGCGAAGATCAGCGAGGCGGCGATCACATAGGTGGTGACGATGTCAGAGAACCCCGCCGTCTGCCGGACGAAGGTCTGCATGTAGGTGGTGAAGGTGTAGAAGGCCGCCGTGCCGCCCGCCGTCAGGCCCACCACGATGGCCACCTCGCGCGGGTACTTCAGCAGGCCGCGCAGCGAACTGGTGCGCGGCTGGGTCTTGCTGGCGGCCTTGTAGGAGTCGGTCTCGGGCATGTCGCGCCGCATGAAGGCGGTCACGATGGCAAGCAGCGCGCCGATCACGAAGGGGATGCGCCAGCCCCAATCCACCAGCTGCTGGTGAGTCAGGAACACGTTCTGCAGCAGCAACAGCACCAGGATCGCGCTGAGCTGGCCGCCGATCAGCGTCACATACTGGAAGCTGGAATAGAAGCCGCGGTGCTCGGCGTCGGCGATCTCGGTCAGGTAGGTGGCGCTGGCGCCGTATTCCCCGCCCAGGCTCAGCCCCTCGATCACGCGCGCCAGCGCCAGCAGCGCCGGCGCGGCCAGGCCGATGGAAGCGTAGGTGGGCGTGAGTGCGATGATCAGCGAGCCCACGCACATCATGCCCACCGACACCATCAGCGACAGCCGCCGGCCGTGCCGGTCCGCGATATGCCCGAACAGCCAGCCGCCCAGCGGCCGCACGATGAAGCCGGCCGCGAACAGCGTGGCGGCATTGAGCTGCTGGACGACGGGATCGTGCGAGGGGAAGAAGGCGGGGGCGAAGTACAGCGCGAAGGCGGTGTAGGCGTAGAAGTCGTACCACTCGACCAGGTTGCCCATGGAGCCGACGAAAATGGCCTTGATGCGGCGCTTCGCGTCGGCGACATCCAGATGCGTGTGCGTCATGGCGGTCCTTGCTGCTTGCCGGAATGGGAAACGCCGGCGTGGCCGCAAGCGCGCCGCCGCCAGCATGTCCCTATATTGCTCCCGGCCGCGCGAAATTGCACGCGCCGCCGCGCCATCGTTCAGCTTGCTGTCATGATTGGAGGGCGCCCTGGACGGTGCCTGGCGGGCGCTACTTGCCGCGCGGCTTGATCGGCTCGCAGGGCGCGGCCTTGTCCGTCCCGCGCGCGCCTTCGCCCAGCAGGGCCTGGGCGCCGCATTCCGAGCCGAACATGTTCTTGCCGTCGTGGCCCACGCCGCGCACTTCGTAGCCGGCGCGGTGCAGCGTGACCGGCTTGCCGCCGCGCGACGCGAGCAGGAACTCGTATTGCAGGTAGGCGGTGCCGCGCGCCAGTCGCGTGGAGCCCTGGGCTTCGGCGCCGCAGGTCTTGTCCAGCAGCCGGTGCTCGGGGTTGTTGTCGGCGCCGCCTAGCAGGTAGGTGACGTCGCGCGCCGCGTAGCGCACGAACAGCCGGGATTCCTCCTGGCCGCGCGCGTAGGCGGGCAGCTTGTCGGTGCCGTACTTGTACTGGTTGTAGGTGGGGCAGATGCCGCGTTCGTAGGGCGCGTAGCCCTTGCCGTCCGGGCGTGGCCGCTCGTTGGTCAGGTACAGGTAAGAAGAGGGATTGGCGATCACGTAGCGCAGCGCCAGCCCGTCGCGGCGCAGCGGGCCGTCGACGTTGTTCAGCACGGCGTAGCGTTGCACCAGCTGCGCGCCGCCGGAATGGCCGGCCAGCACGATGCCGGCCAGCGCGGGCAGGCGCTGGCGGTCGTCCAGGCTGCGCAGCAGGTCATCCAGAACCTGGAACGAGCTGACCGGCGCCGGCCGGCCGGCGGCCTGCACGCTGTCCTCGCCTTCTTCCCAGCTGGCCTTGCGCCATGCCGCCATGCCGGCGAAACCGGAATCGATGGAACCGGAAAAACGCGGCGCCAGCACCAGTGTGTCGCGCGCGCGCTCCGGATTGCGTTCCAGCAGGTCGGTCACGTATTCGTAATAGCGGTCGGCGTCGCGCTTGACGCCGTGGATCACCACCACCACCTGCTTGATGTCGGCCAGTTCGCCCTTGCCCAGCGGGCGGTTGGCGTAGACCGGGATCTTGTAGCGATGGCCCGGCTTGCCCAGCTCGACGGTCTGCCAGCGCGTCGGCTTGGCCGCTTTGGGCGCGGGGGCGGATTCGTCGTAGTCGTAGGGGTCGGGCAGTGGCGTCTGCGCGGCGGCCGTCAGCGGGGCCGCCCGCGCCGCCAGCATCAGGCTGGCGGCCGGCAGGAAGGCGCGCGCGCGGCGCATGGGCGGCTTCAGCAGCTTTCTTGGCCCAGCAGCTGCTTGAGCGCGGGCTGGTCGAGGATGCGGACTTCGCGCTGGTTGATGCGGATCAGCCCATCGCGCGCGAAGCGCGAGAACAGCCGGCTCACCGTTTCCAGCGTCAGGCCCAGGTAGTTGCCGATTTCCTCGCGGCTCATGCGCAGCACGAATTCGGTGGACGAATAGCCCAGCGAGGCGTAGCGCTGCGACAGGTTCAGCAGGAAAGCCGCCAGGCGCTGCTCGGAGCGCATCGAGCCCAGCGAGGCCAGCATCTGGTGCGAACGCGTGATCTCGCGGCTCATCAGACGGCGGAACTGCTGCTGCAGCGAGGGCAGGTGGGCGGCGACGCGGTCGACTTCATTTAGGCGAATGACGCAGACTTCGGAGTCTTCCAGGGCGACGGCGGCCGACACGTGCTTGCCCTCGAGCATGCCGTCCATGCCGACGATCTCGCCGGGCAGGTGGAAACCGGTGATCTGGATCTGGCCAGTCGCGTCTTCGAGCTGCGTCTTCAGGCTGCCGAAGCGCACGCCATAGACCGCGTCGAGGGGGTGATCCAGCGAGTACAGCGTCTTGCCCTTTTCAAGGCGCACGCGTTCCTTCACCAGTTCGTCCAGCTTTTCTACTTCGGCGGCTGCCATGCCCACGGGCACGCACACGTGTCCCAGCATACACGTGGAGCAATGGGCGGCATCTGGGGCTACGGGGACCCTTTTTTGCATATTGACCTCTATAGCGCCCGTCGAGCGGCGGGTAGCCGATGCGGGCATGAAGCGTGATGACAATTGGTATTGTAGTCCGTTGTTACTACGGGTGTCTTACGCGCTCGCGGCGTCCTTGGACAGGGACGCCGCGCGAGCGTTCCCCGCGTGGCGGTAAACGACCCAGTCCGTGACGTGATCGACGGCCGCGATGTCGCTGGCGGCGCCACGCCGCGCGGGATCTATCGGGTAGTACTGACAGGGCAGCTCCGCGCCGTCCGGGCCCGGCTGCGCGAGGCGCGCCAGCACGTCGCGGCGCAGGAAGCAGCCGGGCCGGCCGGGATGGTAGTCCTCGATCTCGTCCATCAATTGGATATGGGCCGGCTCGACCTGATAGATATCTCCTAGGACGCGACGCCCGTCAGCCACGGGAATCAGGCCGGGCCAGGCGCCGAAGTCGACCAGCCGGCCCGGCACGCTGGCCGCGCCGACCCGCCGTACCGCCGGCAGTCCACGGTCGGAGGCGGTCCGCTCCAGGTCGTTGATCTCGCCCGCGCGTAGCGTGCCGTAGACAAAAACGTATATGCTCATGATTCCTCAGGTTGCCGCACGTCGATAGAGTCCGCAAGGCCGGCAGGGTATTGAAATTCCCCGTCCCGGCCGCATATTCAGGTCATCGAGCCAGCCGGCGATGCATCGGTCAGGCTCCTCAACAAGCCAAACGACCACTATGCGATTCGACAAACTTACCACCAAGTTCCAACAGGCATTGGCGGACGCCCAGAGCCTGGCCGCCCGCAACGATCATCCCTACATTGAGCCCATACATGTGCTGTCCGCGCTGCTGTCCGATCCCGACAGCGGGGCCGGTAGCCTGCTGGCGCGCGCCGGCGTCGCCGTGAACCGGTTGCAGCCGGCCATCGAGCAGGCGCTCAAGTCCCTGCCTCAGGTGCAGGGCGATGACAACGTCCAGGTCGGCCGCGAGCTGCAGGGCGTGCTGACGCGCACCGACAAGGAAGCCGCGCGCCGGGGCGACACCTACATCGCCAGCGAGTTGTTCCTGCTGGCGCTGGCCGACGACAAAGGCCCGGCCGGCCGCATCCTGCAGGAAGCCGGCCTGCAGAAGAAGGCGCTGGAAGCCGCCATCGACGCCGTGCGCGGCGGCGAGTCGGTGTCCGCCGCAGAGGGCGAGTCCAACCGCGAGGCCCTGTCCAAGTACACGATGGACCTGACCGAGCGCGCCCGCCAGGGCAAGCTCGATCCGGTGATCGGTCGCGACGACGAGATCCGCCGCACCATCCAGATCCTGCAGCGCCGCACCAAGAACAATCCCGTGCTGATCGGCGAACCCGGCGTCGGCAAGACCGCCATCGTCGAAGGCCTGGCGCAGCGCATCGTCAACGACGAAGTGCCCGAGACGCTGCGCGGCAAGCGCGTGCTGTCGCTGGACCTGGCCGCGCTGCTGGCCGGCGCCAAGTTCCGCGGCGAATTCGAAGAGCGCCTGAAAGCCGTGCTGAAGGAACTGGCGCAGGACGATGGCAGCAACATCGTTTTCATCGACGAGTTGCACACCATGGTCGGCGCCGGCAAGGCCGAGGGCGCGATGGACGCCGGCAACATGCTCAAGCCCGCGCTGGCGCGCGGCGAGCTGCATTGCATCGGCGCGACCACGCTGGACGAATACCGCAAGTACATCGAGAAGGACGCCGCGCTGGAGCGCCGCTTCCAGAAGGTGCTGGTCGACGAACCCGACGTGGAATCGACCATCGCCATCCTGCGCGGCCTGCAGGAACGCTACGAGATCCACCACGGCGTCGAGATCACCGACCCGGCCATCGTGGCCGCGGCCGAGCTGTCGCACCGCTACATCACCGACCGCTTCCTGCCCGACAAGGCCATCGACCTGATCGACGAGGCCGGCGCGCGCATCCGCATGGAAATCGATTCCAAGCCGGAAGTGATGGACAAGCTCGACCGCCGCATCATCCAGCTCAAGATCGAGCGCGAGGCCGTCAAGAAGGAGACCGACGATGCCTCCAAGCGCCGCCTGGGCGTGATCGAGGACGAGCTCGAAAAGCTGCAACGCGAGTACAACGACTTCGAGGAAATCTGGAAGGCTGAAAAGGCCGCCGTGCAGGGCACGCAGGCCATCAAGGAAGAGATCGACGGCGTGCGCGCCGAGATGGCCGAGCTGCAGCGCAAGGGCCAGTTCGACAAGCTGGCCGAGCTGCAGTACGGCAAGCTGCCCGACCTGGAGGCGCGCCTGAAGGCCGCCGAGATCGGCGCGGCCGAGGCCGCCACCGAGGCCGAGGGCGATGAGGGCCGGCCGCGCCTGTTGCGCACCCGCGTCGGCGCCGAGGAAATCGCCGAGGTCGTGTCGCGCGCCACCGGCATCCCGGTGTCCAAGATGATGCAGGGCGAACGCGAGAAGCTGCTGCACATGGAGGAATACCTGCACAAGCGCGTGGTGGGCCAGGACGAGGCCGTGCGCCTGGTGTCCGACGCCATCCGGCGTTCGCGCGCCGGCCTGGCGGATCCGTCGCGGCCCTATGGCTCGTTCCTGTTCCTGGGCCCCACGGGCGTGGGCAAGACCGAGCTGACGCGCGCGCTGGCCGAGTTCCTGTTCGACTCCGAAGAGCACATGATCCGCATCGACATGAGCGAGTTCATGGAAAAGCACTCGGTGGCGCGGCTGATCGGCGCGCCTCCGGGCTACGTGGGCTATGAAGAGGGCGGCTACCTGACCGAGGCCGTGCGCCGCAAGCCCTACAGCGTGGTGCTGCTGGACGAAGTGGAAAAGGCCCATCCGGACGTCTTCAACGTGCTGCTGCAGGTGCTGGACGACGGTCGCCTTACCGATGGCCAGGGCCGCACGGTGGACTTCCGCAACACCGTCATCGTGATGACCTCGAACCTGGGCTCGCATCACATCCAGAGCCTGGCCGGCAAGCCCTACGAGGTGGTCAAGGAAGTGGTGTGGGACGAGCTCAAGCAGACGCTGCGGCCCGAGTTCCTGAACCGCATCGACGAGGTGGTGGTGTTCCACGGCCTGGAAGCGCAGCACATCGAGTCCATCGCCCGCATCCAGCTGCGCCGCCTGGGCGAGCGCCTGGAACGGCAGGAGATGCGGCTGGAAGTGACCGAGGCCGCGCTGGCCGAGCTGGCGCGTTCGGGCTTCGATCCGGTGTTCGGCGCGCGGCCGCTCAAGCGCGCGATCCAGCAGCAGATCGAGAACCCGGTGGCCAGGCTGATCCTGGAAGGCCAGTTCGGTCCGCGCGACGTGGTGCCGGTGGACTGGCAGGACGGCAAGTTCGTCTTCACGCGCACTTTGCAGTAAGCGGGGCCGTGCGCGGCGGGAGCCTGCCG
>NZ_JCBANH010000140.1:0-11347 GCF_059760925.1 Achromobacter sp. 1011791174 | reverse complement strand
CCCCTGAGCCCCCAGCACGCCGCCGCCGTCGAGCGGGCCTGCCGCGCGCTCGAGGCGGAGCAGCCGCCCGACCTGAACACGCTGGCCGAGCAGGCCGGCATGAGCCGCTTCCATTTCCATCGCGTGTTCAAGGCCGCCACCGGCGTCACGCCCAAGGCCTATGCCACCGCGCTGCGCGCCAGCCGCGCGCGCCAGCAGCTGCGCGAAAGCGCCAGCGTCACGGACGCCATGTACGACGCGGGCTTCAATTCCAGCGGGCGCTTTTACGAAGCCGCGCCCGCCATGCTGGGCATGACGCCCACAGCCTATCGCCAGCATGGCGCGGGCGTGGACATCCGCTTCGCCGTGGCGCAATGCTCGCTGGGCGCCTTGCTGGTGGCGGCCAGCGCCATCGGCATCTGCGAGATCGCGCTACACGAAGACCCCGAACACCTGGTGCGCGGCCTGCAGGAACGCTTCAGCAAGGCCCGCCTGATCGGCGCCGACGCCGAGTTCGAACGCTGGGTGGCCGAGGTGGTGGGCTTCGTCGAAGACCCGTCGCTGGGCCTGAACCTGCCGCTGGATGTGCGCGGCACCGCCTTCCAGCGCCGCGTGTGGGAAGCGCTGCGCGAGATTCCGGTTGGCGCCACCGCCACCTATGCGCAGGTCGCCGAACGCATCGGCTCGCCGGCGGCGGTGCGCGCCGTGGCGCGCGCATGCGCCACCAACAACATCGCGCTGGCGATTCCCTGCCATCGCGTGGTCCGCACCGACGGCTCGCTGGCCGGCTACCGCTGGGGCATCGAGCGCAAGCGCGAGCTGATCGCGCGCGAAGCGCAGGCGGCTTGACGCGCCCTCGGCCACCCCGCGCGCGCCCCGTCAGTTCACGACGCCCGGCTCCCAGCCGCCGCCCAGGACCTTGAACACATCGACCCGCGCGGAGCCGACCTGTTGCTTCTGGGCAGCCTCCTGCGACATCGCCGTGACCAGGCTGTCTTGCGCCACCAGCACGTCCAGATAGCTGATCGAACCCGCGCGGTAGCGTTGCTCGGCTAGGCGGAAGGCATTGTCGGCGCGGGTGCGGGCCTGGACCAGCGCATCGCGCTGGCGGATCGCCGCGTCATAGGCGCTCAATGCCTGTTCCGTCTCTTTCAGCGCGTTCAGCACCGCGCCGTCGAAGCGGGCCAGCGAGGCCGCGCTCTGCGCCTCGGCCTGCTCGATGCGGCTAAGCGCGGCAGCGATGTTGGGAAAGCTCCAGGACACCAGCGGACCCAGCGCGAACGACCAGGCGCGGTCGCCGGTAAGCGTGTCATTGCGCAGGTAGCTGCCGGACGCGCCCAGCGTGACGCGCGGATAGAGATCGGCCACGGCCACGCCGATGCGCGCGGTGTCGGCAGCCAGCCTGCGCTCGGCCTGGCGCAGATCGGGCCGCCTGCGCAGCAACGCGGCGCCGTCGCCCACCGGGATCGCGCCGCCCACCTCGGGCGGGCTGGCGCATGCCCGCGCGGCCTGCGGCACCCGGGCCGGCGTGCGTCCCAGCAGCGCCGCCAGTTCGAACAGGGCGGCGCTGCGGCGCGCCTCGATGGGCGCCAGCGCCGCCTCGGTGCGCGCCAGCGCCACACCGGCCCGCTCGGCGTCCAGGCGCGAAGCCGAACCGGCGCGCTCCTGCTCGCTGATCAGGTCCAGGTTGCGCCGCGCCAGCGCGATGGACGCGCGAGCCACCTGCTCCGACTCGCCGTAGGCGCAGGCGTTCAGGTAGGCGCGCGCCGTGTCGGCCACGACCAGCACCCTGGCCGCGTCATAGGCCGCTGCGACCGCGTCGGCGTCGTAGCGGGCCGCCTCGATGTCGCGCCGCACCCGTCCGAACAGGTCCACCTCGTAGGCCACTTCCAGCCCGCCGCTGTAGCTCCACTGCCGGGGCGCCGGGCCGTCGCCGCCGCCAGCCGCGTTGTTGCGGCCATAACGCGTGCCGCCCGACAGCTGGGTCGACGGCAGCAGCCCGACCCGGGCCTGGCCGTAGACCGCGCGCGCCTTGTCCAGGTTGGCCAGCGCCGCGCGCAGGTCGGGATTGGCAGCCAGCGCTTCCTGCAACAGGCCGTTGAGCGTGGCGTCGTCGTACAGCCGCCACCAGTCCGCTGGCAGCTCGGCGCCGGCGTTGGTGCGCTCGGACTGGCTGACGAACGCCCCGGCGGCCGCCGACGGCATCGCCGGCGCGCGATAGTCGGGTCCGCTGGCGCAGCCGCCCAGGGCCAGCGCCAGCAGCAAGGGCGCGGCAAGGGCTCGCGCCCTGCCCGCCGGGCGCTGCGATGACTCAATGCGCATGGCCCGCCTCCGACGCCAGTTCGCGGGCGCGCGCGCCTTGCGCCGCCGCCCGGTGGTCCTTGGCGATGAAGCTGTAGATCGTGGGCAGCACGAACAGCGTGAACAGCGTGCCGATCAGCATGCCCATCACCACGACCACGCCGATCGAATACCGGCTGGCCGAACCCGCTCCGCCGGCGAACAGCAGCGGCACCAGGCCGGCGACCATGGCCGCCGTGGTCATCAGCACGGGACGCATGCGCACCGTCGCCGCCTTCTCGATGGCTTCGATGCGGCTCAGGTTCTCATGCTCTTGGATATGGTTGGCGAAAGTGACCATCAGGATTCCGTGTTTCGAGATCAGGCCGATCAGGGTGACCAGGCCGATCTGGGTGTAGATGTTGAGCGTGGCGTAGCCCAGCCACAGCGGCACCAGCGCGCCGCAGACGGCCAGCGGCACCGTGACCAGGATCACCAGCGGATCGCGCAGGCTCTCGAACTGCGCCGCCAGGACCAGGAAGATCACCACCAGCGCGAAGCCGAACGACACCCACAGCCGGTTGCCTTCCTGCACGAACTGACGGCTGTCGCTGAGCCAGTCGACGCTGGTGCTGGCCGGCAGCGGCTGCGATTGCAGGAACGCGACGGCCTCGCCCATGCTGATGCCGGGACGGGGCAGCATGACCAGCGTGGCCGAGTTCATCTGGCCGAACTGGGTGAGCTGGTTGGCCTGGGGCCGCGTCTCGACGCGGGCGACGGTGGCCAGCGGCACCAATGCGCCGGTGACGGTCTTGACGTAGAAGCGGCCCAGGTCTTCCGGCGTCATCCGGTCGTCCTGCCTGACCTGCGGGATCACGTCATAGGACCGGTCATGGAAATTGAAGCGGTTGACGTAGTTCTCGCCCACCAGCACCGCCAGGGTTTCGGCGATGGCCTGCATGGTCACGCCCATTTCGCGCGCCTTGGCGCTGTCGATGGCGACATGCGCCTGCTGGCTGTCGAAGGCCAGGTCGTTCTGCACGTAGACGAACAGGCCGCTGGCATAGGCCGCCGCCTTGATCTTCTCGGCGGTGTCATAGAGCGTCTTGAGGTCCTCCGGCGAGCGCAGCACCATCTGCACCGGCAGGCCGCCGCTGGAGCCCGGCAGCGCCGGGAACTGCACGGCGGTCAGCGTTTCGCCGTCGATCGCGCCGCCGGCCGCCTGTATCTGGCCCTGGATCTGGATGGACGAGCGCGAGCGCTCGGACCAGTCCTTCAGGATCGCCCCGCTCAGCATCTGGTTCTGCCCGCGTCCGGTGCCGCCGATATGCATGAAGCTGCTGTCGAACTCGGGGATGGATTCGAAGATCTGCTCGACCCGGGCGGCGTAGCGCGCGGTATAGCCTACCCCCGCGTACTGCGGCGCCTTGGCGATGACGATGACCGCGCCCTGGTCTTCCGTGGGCGCGAGCTCGCGGCGGATGCCCAGCAACAGCACCACGATGGCGGCCAGCACCGCCACGCCCACCAGCAGCACCGCGCCGCGCGCGGCCAGGGTGCGCGACAGCGCGCGCCGGTAGCGCTCGGCCAGCGACGCCATGTAGTGCTCCACCAGCCTGGCCAGCCGGCCCTCGTTCTGGCGGGCATCCAGCAGCATGGAGCTCATCACCGGCGACAAGGTCAGCGCGACCACGCCGGACACGACGACCGAGCCGGCCAGCGTGAAGGCGAACTCCTTGAAGAGCGCCCCCGTCAGGCCGCCCATCATGCCGATCGGCGCGTACACGGCCGCCAGCGTGATGGTCATGGCGACCACCGGCCCGACGATCTCGCGCGCGCCCAGCAGCGCCGCGCGCACCGACGACAGCCCGTCCTCGACGTGTCGATGGATGTTCTCGACCACCACGATGGCGTCGTCCACCACCAGCCCGATCGCCAGCACCATCGCCAGCAAGGTCAGCAGATTGATGGAAAAACCGAACGCCAGCATCAGCGCCGCGGTGCCGATCAGCGACAGCGGAATGGTCACGACCGGAATGATGACGGCGCGGAAAGTGCCCAGGAACAGGAAGATCACCGCGATCACGATCACCACGGCCTCGACCAGCGTTTCCCTGACTTCCTCGATCGAGGCGTTGACGAACTTCGCCACGTCGTAGTTAGGCATCACGCTCAGTCCCGGCGGCGCCATCTCGCGGATCTTCGGCACCAGCGCCTTGGCCTGCTTGACGATCTCCAGCGGATTGCCTTCCGGCGAGGGATACAGCGACACGAAGATCGCCGGCACGCCGGACGCGAAGGACGCGTTGTTGTAGTTCTGGCCGCCAATTTCCACCGTCGCCACGTCGGACAGGCGCACCACGCCGCCGTCGGGCTTGGACAGGATCACCATCTGGCGGAAGTCCTCGACATCGCGCAGGTCGGTGGCGGCGCTGATGTTGGTGACGGTCAGCGAACTCTTGAGCTGGCCGGGCGCGGCCTGCACGTTGTTGGCGCGCAGCGCCGCCGCGACCTCGCCGGCCGACAGGCCGCGCGCGGCCAGCTTGACCGGATCGATCCAGATGCGCAGCGCCAGCGTCTGGCCGCCGTTGATATCGACCGAGGCGACGCCGGGAATACCGGCGAACAGCGGCTGGGCGACCCGGTTGGCGAAGTCCGTGATCTGCGGGATGGTCAGCGTGTCGCTGAAGAAGGCCACGTACTGCACGGCCGTGCCGCCCTCGGTGGACTTGCTGATGACCGGATCGGTGACGCCGGCCGGCAATTGGTACTTGACCTGCTGCACCTTGGCCAGGATCTCGGTCATGGCGCGGTCGGCATCGGCATTGAGCACCAGGCGCGCCTTGATTTCGCTCTTGCCCTGGGTGGTGGTCGAACTCAGGTATTCAATGCCGCTGGCCGTGGCGATGGACTGCGAGATCGGCGTGGTGACGAAGCCCTGCATCACCTCCTGCGTCGCGCCCGGAAAGGACGTGGTCACGGTGACGGTGGCGTTTTCCAGGTACGGATACTGCCGCACCGGCAGCGAGAACACGGCGGCCGCGCCCATCAGCAGGATCAGCAGGCTGACCACCAGCGCCAGGATGGGCCGGCGGATGAAGATGTCGGTGAAGCTCATGACGACTTCCTCGTTGCCGCGCCCGGCGCGGGCACGGCGGCCGGGGCGGGGCCGGCCGTGGCATCGGCACCCTTGATCCTGACGACGGCGCCGGGCGGCAGGCGGTTCTGTCCTGCCGTCACCACCAGGTCGCCGGCCCGGATGCCTTGCGTGACCAGCACCTCCTCGCCCAGCCGGCGGCCGGTCGTGACCGGCACCGCGACGGCCTTGCCCACGCCTTGCGCGTTGGCGTCGCGGACCAGCACCACGCTGTCGCCGGAAGCCGAGGTCTGGATCGCCGTGAGCGGCAGCACGACCGCGCTCTCGGTCGCGGGCAACACCAGCGCGGCCGTGGCGTACATGCCCGACTGCAGCACGTGGTCGGGGTTGGGCAGCAGGGCCTGCACCGTGGCGTTGCGCGTCTGGCTGTCGACGCGCGGCTCGATGGAGCTGACCCTGGCCTCGAACACGCGGCCGGGCACGGCGTCCACGCTCACCTGCACCGTCGCGCCGGGCGCCAGCCTGGGCAGGTCCTGCTGCGGCAGCGTGAAGTTCACGTACAACGGATCGAGCTGCGTCAACGTGGCTACGGGTTCGCCCGCGTTCAGGTACTGGCCCACGTTGACGCGCCGGATGCCGATCTGGCCGGCGAACGGCGCCTGGACGCGCTTCTGCTCGATGCGTGCATCCAGTTGCCGGACGGCGGCGACGGCCTGGGCCGCCTCGGCCTTGCGTTGCTCCAGCACCTCGCGCGACTCGGCGCCGCTGGGCGCCAATCCCTGCGAGCGCCGCAATTGCAGCAGCGCGAAATCGGCCTTGGCCGAGGCGGCCGCGCGGTCGGCCTGCTCGGGCGCGTCGAACAGCTGGACCAGCGCGGCCCCTTCCTTGACGGTCTGCCCGGCCGTGAAGTGAATGGCGGTCACGCGTCCCGCCGTATCCGGCGCCAGCATGACTTCGCGCACGGCCTGCAGACTGCCGACCGCCCGCAACGAACCGGCGACGCTGCGCGGCTCGGCCTGGACAACCGAGACCAGGAACGGCAGCCGTTCCCCCGGTTTGGCCACGCCGGCCCGCGCGGCGCGCCAGCCGTACAAGCCGCCGGACACCAGCGCCAGGCCGACCAGGCTGATGACGAAGGGCCGGATGCGCATCACGCCCGTGCGCCGGTTGCCCGCCTTGGGCAGGCGGATGCCGGGGCCGCCCGCGGAGGTATTCGTATCACGCATGACGATTTCCCTTGGATGCGCCGAACAAGAGCTTCAAGGCCACGACCACGGACAGGGCCACGGCGGTGGCGCCGGCCAGGTACACCGAAGCGATGCCGCCGGCATCGGCCAGCAGGCCGGCCAACGGGCTGGTGATGCCCAGCGACATGTCCAGGAACGCGACGTAGGCGCCCATTGCCAGGCTGCGGGTCTGCGGCGGCGCGCGGCGCACGGCTTCCACGCCGAAGCCGGGGAAGGCCAGCGAGTAGCCGAAGCCGGTGAGCGCGGCGCCGATGTAGGCCATGACGGCCGTGTCCGCGCCCCAGATCAGCAGCTGGCCGGCCGCTTCGATGATCACGCACACCAGCGCGACCTTGGCGCCGCCGATCTTGTCGGGCAGATGGCCGAAGAACAGGCGGGCGCCGATGAAGGCCACGCCGAACGCGGTGAAGGCCAGCGAGGCATTGCCCCAATCCTTGGCCGCGAACAGCAGGGCGATGAAGGCGGTGATGACGCCAAAGCCGACGCTGGACAGGGCCAGGCCCATGCCGGGCGCCCAGACGGCGCTCAGCACCTTGTAGAACGGCGTGCGCCGCTGGCTGGTGGGAGCGATCCCTCGCACGCCGGCCACCACGGCCAGCGCCAGCATGGGCACGAACAGCGTGGCGACCGAGATGCCGTTGAAGCCCCACAGGCCGTTGACGACCACGCCGGCGGGCGCGCCCAGCGCGTAGGCGCCGTACATGGCGATGCCGTTCCAGGCCATGACCTTGCCGGCGTTCTGCGGCCCGACCAGGCCGATGCCCCAGCCCATCGCGCCCGTGACGATCAGGCTTTCGCCCATGGCCAGCAGGATGCGGCCGGCCACCAGGATCCACACCGACGTGGTCGGCGCGTCAAGAAAGGCCAGCGAGGCCAGATAGAGCAGGCCCGAGGCGGCGGCGGCCACCGAGCCCGCCACTACGGCGCGCTTGGCGCCGCGCATGTCGGCGTAGTTGCCGGCCCACGAGCGCGACAGCAGGGCTGCGGCGAACTGCGAGCCGACCACCAGGCCGACCACCAGCGTGTCCATGCCCAGGGTGTCGTGCAGGTGCAGCGGCAGCACGGGCAGTTGCATGCCGATGACCAGGAAGCCGATGAATACCGCCAGCGTGAGCGGCAGCAGCTTGATCACCACGTTGGTGACGGGGGGCGCAAGCGTCGAGGGCGACGCGTGCTGGGTATGTGCTTTTGTCATGATTGGGTCCAGGAGAGAGCGGCGCCACGGGCCGTTTTCGGTCGGCGCCGGGGCGTTCGATGCCGGTTGACGGGCGTCTTCCTCGTCTCCTTGGAATGCGCTTTTTCGCCGTCATCGGGATAAAATGCGAATAATTCGTCGCGTTAAAATTATGCGACTAATCCTTCGCGTTTTCTATTCGCATTCTCTTTCGACCCGCCCAGCCGCCATGAGCCAGAGCAATCCCCCGCAGATCTCCTCTAGAAAGCAGCCCAAGCAGGCGCGCTCGGCCGAGCTCGTGGCCACCATCCTGCAAGCCGCTACTCAGGTTTTGGCCCAGGAAGGCGCCGGCCGCTTCACCACGGCGCGCGTGGCCGAAAAGGCCGGCGTCAGCGTCGGTTCGGTCTACCAATACTTTCCCAACAAGGCCGCCATCCTGTTCCGCTTGCAGAGCGACGAATGGCGCCAGACGCAGGAAATGCTGAGCCGCATCCTGGAAGACCAGGCCAGGCCGCCGCTGGAACGGCTGCGGGCGCTGGTGCATGCGTTTGTCC
The DNA here is from genome assembly GCF_059760925.1 of Achromobacter sp. 1011791174. NCBI lineage: Bacteria > Pseudomonadati > Pseudomonadota > Betaproteobacteria > Burkholderiales > Alcaligenaceae > Achromobacter > Achromobacter sp. 1011791174. The sequence goes on along the minus strand of NZ_JCBANH010000140.1, from coordinate 3,016 downwards.
GCTCGGAGTGCGAGGAAGCCGAGATGCGGGTCGCGCTCAGCGACGCCGCCCCGCTCTACCGAGACGCGCCGGAAGCCCGCGAAGCGCGGGCGGCGGGCGAGGAAACCTTTCGCGCCTTCATGCGCGAGGTGATGCCCAAGGCCTCGCCGGCCGACCTGGCCCTGGTGGGCGGCTTGATATCCACCACCCTGAGCGCCGTGGGCAAGGTCTTTTCAGGCCACGCGCGCAGCAAGGCGGAAATCGGCGCCTATGCGGACGCCATGGCGGACATGTTCTGCGCCTATATCGCCGACGTGGCGCACCGCGCTTGAACGTCGACGCGCGGCCCCGGCGTTGGCGGCCGCGCTATGCGGAAGCCGCAACGCACGATTCGATCAGCTGCCCCGCCAGCGCCTGCGCGGCGGGCGTCCTTCCCGACGCGCTCCAGAGCAGCCGGAAGCTGGCTTGCGGCAAGGGCGGCAAGCCGGCTTCGGCGTCGATCTCCACGATTCCCGGTTCCAGGTCTTCCTGGAGAATGGCGGTGATGGCCAGGCCGGCCTTCACCGCCGCGCGCAGCCCTTGCTGACTGAGCGACGTGAAGGCAAGCCGCCATTCACGCCCCGCATCTTCCAGCGCGCGTGTCGCCACTTCTCGATGCAGGCAGGGCCTCGGCGCCAGGGCCAGGGGCACCGGCGCATGCGCGGCCACATCGAACCCCTCCCCCGCCGCCCACACGAACCGGGTCCGGCGCAACAAGGGCGACGCCGGGTCCTCGTCGAGCGACAGCGTGACCGCCAGGTCCAGCAGGCCGGCGTCTATCTGGTCGCGCAAGGCCAGATACGTGTCCACCGTCGCGTCCAGCCTCACTGCGGGGAACTGGCGCGAAAAGCGCGCCAGCATGGGCGGCAGGCGGTCGCCCACATAGCTTTCCGGAACGCCGAAGCGCACCGCGCCCGCCACGGCGGAGCGTTGAAAGCGTATCGCCAGCGCATCCTGCGCCCGCAGGATCTGCTCGGCATGGCGCAGGAATTCCTCACCGTCCTCGGTCAGGGTCAGGCTGCGGGTCGTGCGCTTGAGCAGCGCGGTTCCCGCCTGCTCTTCCAGCCTGCGGATTTGATGGCTGACCGCTGATTGGCTCAGGTGCAGACGCTTGCCGGCGCGCGTGAAACCGCCCGTCTCATGTACCGCGATGAATGCGCGCAGAAGATCCGGGTCGTAGTCCATGCCGATCACTCATGATGAAATTTAATTAATCCAACAAAATTAAATCATTTCCATCATTTTTTGTCTTTTTCCACAATGGCATTCCCGCCAACCGTCCGCCGCGCATCCGCGGACCGGGTCCGGACCTGACGTGCGCACCACCCGGCGCGCCGGCAAGATCCACCCGATTGTGGAAACACCCATGAAACCCCTAACCCCTGCACACAAGAATACGGTCACGCTTACCGCCGCCTGCCTCGCCTGCCTGATGTTCGGCCTGGAGATTTCCAGCGTCCCGGTAATCCTGCCCATCCTCGAAACCGTCCTGCGCAGCAGCTTTCGCGATCTGCAATGGATCATGAACGCCTACACCATCGCCTGCGCCGCCGTGCTGATGGCGGCGGGCGCGCTGGCCGACCGCTACGGGCGCAAACGGGCATTCCTGCTCTGCCTGGTGCTGTTCGGCTTCACCTCCCTGGCCTGCGGCCTGGCAGGCAATTCCGCCTGGCTGATCGCGGGCCGCTTCCTTCAGGGCATGGCCGGCGGCGCCATGCTGGTCTGCCAGCTGGCGGTGCTGTCGCACCAGTTCGCCGATAGCGCCGCGCGCGCCAAGGCCTTCGGCGCCTGGGGCGTGGTCTTTGGCATCGGCCTGGGCCTGGGCCCGATCATCGGCGCCGGCATCGTGGCACTGTCCAGCTGGCAGTGGGTGTTCCTGGTGCATGTTCCCATCGCGGTGGCGGCCTTTGGCCTAGCGGCGGCCGGCGTGGACGAATCGCGCGACCCGCAACACCGCCGGCTGGACTGGGCGGGCATCGTCTCGCTCTCGGTCGCGGTGTTCGGCCTGGCCTGGTTCATCACGCAAGGGCCGGTGGCGGGCTTTGCCAGCCTGCCCTCGCTGGCCAGCTTGCTCGCCGCCGCGGGCGGTTTCATCATCTTCGCCGCGGCGCAACGGCGGGCCGTCGATCCGCTGTTCGATTTCTCGGTATTCCGCATCCGCCGCTTCTCCGGCGCGCTGCTTGGGTCGATGGGCATGAACTTCAGCTTCTGGCCGCTCATGATCTACCTGCCCTTGTATTTCCAGCACGGGCTGGGCTATGCCAGCCTGGCGACCGGGCTGTCGCTGTTGGCCTATACCTTGCCGACGCTGATACTGCCGCCGCTCGGCGAACGCCTGGCGCTGCGCTACCGGGCGGAGGCCGTGATTCCCGCCGGCCTGTTCGCCATCGGCGCGGGGTGCTTCCTGATGGCCTGGGGCAGCGGCGTCCAGCAGGCCAGCTGGCTGACGATGCTGCCCGGCTGCCTGCTCGCCAGCATCGGCCTGGGCGTGACCAATACGCCCGTGACCAACACCACCACCGGCTCGGTGCCAACGGGGCGCGCCGGCATGGCGTCCGGCATCGACACCAGCGCGCGCTTCATCAGCCTGGCGCTGAACATCGCGGTGATGGGCTTCATCCTGGTGGAAGGCATCGCCTCGTTCCTGCGCAGGCAGCTCCCGCCGGCGATCGATGCCGCCCAGCTCCGCTCGCTGGCCGAACAGCTGACCACGGGAACGGCCCCGACGATCGGACAGGGCGCGGCCGCGTGGACCGTTCCCGCCGAAACGGCCAGGCAAGCGCTGGCCCATGGTTTCGGCTGGGTGATGCTGTATGGCGGAGTCAGCGTCTGGCTGTTCGCGCTGGGCAGCTTGCTGGTGTTCGGCGCGCCACGCGCGGCGCGCCGGACCAGAGCGGGGTCCAGCGTGCAATGAAAAAATCTATGGTCAGCCCGATTTTTGCAAGCGAGGCGGTGTAGGCGTAAATTGGGCTTGCTCAAATCTATTCGGAGTCAGTTG
>NZ_JCBANH010000139.1:0-11626 GCF_059760925.1 Achromobacter sp. 1011791174 | reverse complement strand
TGCCTTGGGCTCCTGGACGGGGGCGGGCGCGACGCAGGACAGCGCGTCGCGGCGGCGGGCCGAGAGGCGGGCGGCGATGCGGCGGGCCAGGCCGACGATGCCGGTCGGCAGGAACAGCGTGACCAGCACGAAGATCAGGCCCAGCGCGTAGAGCCAGAATTCCGGCAGCACGCTGGTGAACCAGGTCTTCAGGCCGTTGACCGCGCCGGCGCCGATGATGGGGCCGATCAGCGTGCCGCGTCCGCCCGTGGCCACCCAGATCACCATTTCGATGGAGTTCTCTGTGGACATCTCGCCGGGATTGATGATGCCGACCTGCGGCACGTACAGCGCGCCGGCGATGCCGCAGAGCACGGCCGACAGCGTCCAGACGAAGAGCTTGAAGCCCAGCGGCTCGTAGCCGATGAAGCGCAGCCGGCTTTCGCTGTCGCGCACGGCGGTCAGCACCCGGCCCAGCTTGGACTGCGTGACGGCGCGCGCCAGCACCAGCGCGCCGGCCAGCGCCGCCAGCGTGCACCAGTACAGCGCGGCGCGCGTGCCCGGCGCCGTGATGTCGTAGCCCAGGATGCGCTTGAAGTCGGTGAAGCCGTTATTGCCGCCGAAGCCGGTGTCGTTGCGGAAGAACAGCAGCATGGCCGCGAAGGTCAGCGCCTGCGTGATGATGGAGAAGTACACGCCCTTGATGCGCGAGCGGAAAGCGAAGTAGCCGAACAGAAAGGCCAGCGCGCCCGGAACCAGCACGACCAGCAGCATGGCGTACCAGAAGTGCTCGGTGTACGACCAGTACCAGGGGTAGCTCTTCCAGTCCAGGAACACCATGAAGTCCGGCAGCGTGCTCTGGTAGGCGCCGTCGCGGCCGATGGCGCGCATCAGGTACATGCCGTGGGCATAGCCGCCCAGCGCGAAGAACAGGCCGTGGCCCAGCGACAGGATGCCGGCGTAGCCCCAGACCAGGTCCAGCGCCAGCGCGGCCAGCGCGTAGCACATGAACTTGCCCAGCAGGGCGACGGCATAGGACGAGACATGCAGCGGATGGCCCGGAGAGTACGCCAGGTTCAGCAGCGGCAGCAGCGCCAGCAGCGCGGCGACGATGGCCAGCGCCGCCCAGGCGCGGGGGGAATACAGCGGCCGGCGCAACGCCAGGCCCGGATCCTGCGCGGCGGGCTTCATTCGACGCTCCGGCCGCGCGGGGCGAACAGGCCTTGCGGCCGCTTCTGCACAAACAGCACGATAAGCGCCAGGATGGTGATCTTGGCCATGACCGCTCCCGCATAGGGTTCCAGGAATTTGTTGACGCCGCCCAGGCCCAGCGCGGCGATGACGGTGCCGGCCAGCTGGCCCACGCCGCCCAGCACCACCACCATGAACGAATCGACGATGTAGCCGCGCCCCAGGTCCGGGCCCACATTGCCCAGCTGCGACAGCGCCACGCCGGCCAGCCCGGCGATGCCCGAGCCCAGGCCGAAGGCCAGCATGTCCACGCGTCCGGTGGGCACGCCGGTGCAGTCGGCCATGCGCCGGTTCTGCGTGATGGCGCGCACGAACAGGCCCAGGCGCGTGTGGTTGAGCAAGATCCAGACCAGCGCCACCACGGCCAGCGCGAAGCCGATGATGACCAGGCGGTTGTAGCTGAGCACCAGTCCGCCCAGCACCGTGATGCCGCCCGACATCCAGCCCGGATTGCCGACCTCCACGTTCTGCGCGCCGAACAGGCTGCGCACGCCCTGCATCAGCATCAGGCTGATGCCCCAGGTCGCCAGCAGCGTTTCCAGGGGCCGGCCGTAGAGCCAGCGGATCACGGTGCGTTCCAGCGCCATGCCCACCAGCGCCGTGACCAGGAAGGCCAGCGGCAGCGCCGCCGCCACGTACCAATCCAGCCAGCCAGGCAGCCAGGCGCGGAACAGCGTCTGCACCACATAGGTAACGTAGGCGCCGATCATCAGCAGCTCGCCATGCGCCATATTGATCACGCCCATCAGCCCGAAGGTGATGGCCAGCCCCAGCGCCGCCAGCAGCAGCACGCTGCCCAGGCTCAGGCCGTAGAAGAGATTGCCTGCCCATTCGACGGTGGCCAGGCGGCGGTCGATGCGGCGCAGCGCGTCGGCGGCGGCCTCGCGCACGCCGGCGTCGGGTTCGGCATAGGCGCCGTCGCGCTGTTGCGTCAAGGCCGCCAGCACGGGACGGAACGCGGCGTCGTCACTGCGGCCCAGCAGTTCCACGGCATGACGCCGCGCGGCCGGATCGGCGCTTTGCAATTCCAGCCTGGCCTGCGCGATCTCCAGCGCGGCGCGCACGGTCGGGTCGCGTTCCGTGGCCAGCGCCTGCGCGATCAGGGGCAGCCGCGAGGGATCGTTGGTCTGTTGCAGGCGGCGCGCGGCGGCGAGCCGAGAGCCGGCATCGGCCGCGTGCAGCTGCGCGCCGGCCAGCGCTGCCTCGATGGCGCGGCGCAGGCGGTTATTGATGCCGATGGACGCGGATCCCGCCGGCAGGTCCAGCGCGGCGCCGTTGGCCGGGTCGGTGGCGCGGGCGCCATCACCGATCAGCACGCGGCCGTCCGGCGCCGCGTAGAGCTGGTCGGCGCCCAAGGCCCGCAGCACAGCCGCGCCCTCGCCGCCGGGCAGCGCGCCCAGCGCGGCGATCGCACGCAGCCTGGCGTCGGTATCGTCGCCCGCCAGCGGCGCCAGCAGGTCCTGGCCGACGCCGGCCGCCGCCACGGGCAGCGCCGGCCAGGCCAGGAACATGGCGAGCAGGAGACGACGCAGGTAGCGTGCGATCGCAGCGTTGCGCATGGCGGCCGTCTCCCTCAGAGGCCCTGCTTGCCTTCGTTGCCCGGGATATACGGGCTCCAGGGCTGGGCGCGGATCGGACCCTTGCTCTTCCAGACCACGTTGAACTGGCCGTCGGCCTTGATCTCGCCGATGTACACCGGCTTGTGCAGGTGGTGGTTGGTCTTGTCCATCATGATCTCGAAGCCGCTGGGCGAGCTGAACGTCTGGCCGCCCATGGCCGCGATGACCTTGTCCACGTCCGTACTCTTGGCCTGCTCGACGGCCTGCTTCCACATGTGGATGCCGATGTAGGTCGCCTCCATCGGATCGTTGGTGACCACGGTCGCGGCGTTGGGCAGGTTCTTGGCCTTGGCGTAGGCCTTCCACTTGGCGATGAAGTCGGTGTTGACCGGGGTCTTGATCGACTCGAAATAGTTCCAGGCCGCCAGGTGGCCGACCAGCGGCTTGGTGTCCACGCCGCGCAGTTCCTCTTCGCCCACCGAGAAGGCGACCACCGGCACGTCGGTGGCCTTCAGGCCGGCGTTGCCCAGTTCCTTGTAGAAGGGCACGTTGGAGTCGCCGTTGATGGTGGAGATGACGGCGGTCTTGCCGCCGGTGGCGAACTTCTTGATGTTGGCGACGATGGTCTGGTAGTCGGAATGGCCGAAGGGCGTGTAGACCTCGTCGATGTCGCTGTCCTTCACGCCTTTGGAATGCAGGAAGGCGCGCAGAATCTTGTTGGTGGTGCGCGGGTACACGTAGTCGGTGCCCAGCAGCACGAAGCGCTTGGCCCCGCCGCCGTCCTCGCTCATCAGGTACTCGACGGCGGGTATGGCCTGCTGGTTGGGCGCGGCGCCGGTGTAGAACACGTTCTTCTCCAGTTCCTCGCCTTCGTACTGCACCGGATAGAACAGCAGGCCGTTCAGCTCCTTGAACACCGGCAGCACCGATTTGCGCGACACCGAGGTCCAGCAGCCGAACACCACCGCCACCTTGTCCTGCGCCAGCAGCTGGCGCGACTTCTCGGCGAACAGCGGCCAGTTCGAGGCCGGATCGACCACCACGGGCTCCAGCTTCCTGCCCATGACGCCGCCCTTGGCGTTGATCTCATCGATCGCCATCAGCGCCACGTCCTTGAGCGAGGTCTCCGAGATCGCCATCGTGCCGGACAGGGAATGCAGGATGCCGACCTTGATCGTGTCTTCGGCGGCATGGACCGAGGGCATCCAGCCGGCCAGGGCCAGCAGGCTCACGGCGGTCAGTTGCTTGAGGGCTAGTCTGCGTTTCATGGGGACTCCTGGGTAGGTTGCGCCGGCATTGCCGGCATGAAATGGACAGGGCCTGTACCGCGCCTCGCCAGGACATCAAAGCAAGACCCGTGCCAGCCGCGCCGGAGGCGGCGGCGCGGCGGGGCCGCGATATGTAGGCGGGAAGGGCGGGGCGCGGGAACGATGCGGCGGAGCGGCTTGCTCAATCTGGTGCCGCGTGCACAAAACAGGTGCGTGATCTGCGCGGCGCTGGTGCGCGCCGGCGCCGCGACGGCGCGCCGCGCCTTGTGGCCGCGCGGGATGTCGTGGCAGGGAAACAGGGGGAAAACGCGCTGCGGGCGCGGACATGGCATGCCGCTTGCTTGGGAATCCGTACTTGCATACCAGAGAGGATTCCAGCATGAACGCCGCAGCAACGCAGTTCGACACCGCCGGTTGGACCATCGCGCAATGGCAGGCCGCCTATGTCGCGGGCGCCCGGCCCGAGGCGCTGCTGGCCGGCCACGCCGCCGCGCCGGACGCGCCCGCCGACAATGCCTGGATCCTGCGGGTCGACGGCCAGGCGCTGGCGCGCCAGCTGGACGAACTGGCGCGGCTGCTGGCGGCGGCGGACGGCGACCTGTCGCGCCTGCCGCTGTATGGCGTGCCCTACGCGGTCAAGGACAACATCGACGTCGCGGGCTGGCCGACCACCGCCGCCTGCCCCGCGTTCGCCTACACGCCCGACGAGGATGCCGGCGTGGTGCGGCGCCTGCGCGCCGCCGGCGCCATCCTGATCGGCAAGACCAATCTGGACCAGTTCGCCACCGGCCTGGTGGGCACGCGTTCGCCGCACGGCGCGGTGGCCAACGCGTTCCGGCCCGAGTACATCAGCGGCGGATCGAGTTCGGGCTCGGCCTCGGTGGTGGCGCGCGGACTGGCGGCGTTCTCGCTGGGCACCGACACGGCCGGCTCGGGACGCGTGCCGGCGGGCTTCAACAACATCGTCGGACTCAAGCCCACGCGCGGCTGGCTCAGCGCCGCCGGCGTGGTGCCGGCCTGCCGCACGCTGGACTGCGTGTCGGTGTTCGCCTTGACGGTCGACGACGCCTTGCGCGTGGCCGACATCGCCGGCGGCTACGACGCGCGCGATCCCTACTCGCGGCCCGTGCCGGCCGGCACGGCCCGTCCCTGGCCGGCGCGGCCGCGTTTCGCGGTGCCGGACAAGCTGGAGTTCCACGGCGACGCCGAGGCCGAGGCCGCCTTCGACGCGGCGCTGCGTGAGGTGCGAGCCACCGGCGCCGAGCTGCGGACCGTTGATTTCTCGCCCTATGCCGAGCTGGCCGCGCTGCTGTACCAGGGGCCGTGGGTGGCCGAGCGGTTCGCGGCGGTCGAAGCCTTGTGGCGCGAGCAGCCGGGCGCGATCGACCCGGTGGTGCGCGGCATCGTCGAAGAGGCCGGGCGCTACAGCGCGCTGGACGCCTTCCAGGCCGAATACCGCCGCGCCGCGCTGGCGCGCGCCATCCAGCAGTCGCTGGCGGACGTGGACGCGCTGCTGGTGCCCACCGCGCCGTCCATCTACACCATCGCACAGCTGCGCGAGGATCCGCTGGCGCTCAATTCGCGGCTGGGCCGCTATACCAATTTCGCCAATCTGGCCGACCTGTGCGCGCTGGCCTTGCCGGCGGGCATGCGCGGCGACGGCCTGCCCGCCGGCATCACCGTACTGGGCCTGGCCTGGCAGGACCATGCGCTGGCCGAATTCGGCAGGCGCTGGCAGGCGCGCCTGGGCCTGCCGCTGGGCGCCACCGGCAAGCCGCTGCCCGCCGCGCCGGCGTCGCGTGATCCGGCGCCGGGCATGCTGCGCGTGGCCGTGGTGGGCGCGCACCTCAGCGGCATGCCGTTGAACCATCAGCTCCGTTCGCGCCATGCCGTCTTGGTGGAAAAGACGCGCACGGCGGGCGACTACCGGCTGTATGCGCTGGCCAACACCACGCCGCCCAAGCCGGGCCTGGCCAAGCGCGCCGATGGCGCGCCCATCGAGGTCGAGCTGTGGGACATCCCTCTCGCCGCGTTCGGCGGCTTCGTCGCCGAGATCCCGCCGCCGCTGGGCATCGGCACGCTGGAGCTGGAGGACGGGCGGCAGGTCAAGGGCTTCATCTGCGAGCCGCGCGGCCTGGAGGGCGCGAGCGACATCACGGCGCATGGCGGCTGGCGCGCCTATCTGGCCAGCCTGAATCCCGCCGTCCGCTGATCCCCCCAATTCTTTCCAGGAGTCGCAACGTGTTCGATACCGTTCTGATCGCCAACCGAGGCGAAATCGCCGTCCGCGCCATCCGTACCCTGAAGCGCCTGGGCATCCGCAGCGTGGCGGTGTATTCCGACGCCGACCGCAATGCCGCCCATGTGCGCGAGGCCGACGCTGCCGTCGCGCTGGGCGGCGAGAAAGCCGCCGACAGCTATCTGCGCATGGACCTGCTGCTGGCCGCCGCCCGCGAACAGGGCGCGCAGGCCATCTACCCCGGCTATGGCTTCCTGTCCGAAAGCGCCGAATTCGCCGAGGCCTGCGAAGCCGCCGGCATCGCCTTCGTCGGACCCACGCCCATGCAGATCCGCGAGTTCGGCCTGAAGCACCGTTCGCGCGAGCTGGCGGCGCTGGCCGGCGTGCCCATGACGCCGGGCACCGGGCTGCTGTCCAGCCTGGGCGAGGCGCTGGCGCAGGCCGAGCGCATCGGCTATCCGGTCATGCTCAAGAGCACGGCGGGCGGCGGCGGCATCGGCCTGTCGCGCTGCGACAACGAGGCCGAGCTGACGGCGGCCTACGACAGCGTGCAGCGCATGGGCGAGCACTTCTTCCGCGACGGCGGCGCCTTCATCGAGCGCTACGTGGATAACGCGCGCCACGTCGAGGTGCAGATCTTCGGCGATGGCCAGGGCCGCGTGCTGGCGCTGGGCGAGCGCGACTGCTCGGTGCAGCGGCGCAACCAGAAGGTGATCGAGGAGACGCCGGCCCCGAACCTGCCGCCCGCCACCCGCGCCGCCTTGCTCGAAGCGGCGGTGCGGCTGGGCGAGTCGGTCGGCTACCGCTCGGCCGGCACGGTGGAGTTCATCTACGACCCGGCCCGCGACAGCTTCTATTTCCTGGAGGTCAACACGCGGCTGCAGGTCGAGCATCCGGTCACCGAGGCGGTGACGGGCCTGGACCTGGTCGAGTGCATGCTGCGCGTGGCGGCGGGCGAACCGCTGGACCTGCAAGCCATGTCGCGCGCGCCGCGTGGCGCGTCCATCGAGGTGCGGCTGTACGCCGAGGATCCGCTGCGCCAGTTCCAGCCTTCGCCGGGCGTGCTGACCGAGGTTTATTTTCCCGAGGGCCCGCGCGTGGATGGCTGGGTGGCGACCGGCACCGAGGTGCCGGCCTACTACGATCCCATGCTGGCCAAGCTGATCGTGCATGGCGACACGCGCGAAACGGCGCTGGCCCGGCTGTCCGACGCGCTGGCGCGCACGCGCCTGCACGGCATCGCCACCAACCTGGACTACCTGCGCCAGATCGTGGCCGACGCGCGCTTCGCGGCCGGCGAACTGTCCACCCGCTTCCTGGAAACCTTCGAGTACCGGCCCGCGGCGATCGAGGTGCTGGAGGCCGGCACCTACACCAGCGTGCAGGATTATCCGGGTCGGGCCGGCTACTGGGATATCGGCGTGCCGCCGTCCGGTCCGATGGACGATTACGCGTTCCGGCTGGCCAACCGCATCGTCGGCAACGCGCCGGACGCCGCCGGCATCGAGGCCACGCTGGCCGGCCCCACGCTGCGCTTTCATGGCGACGCCGTCATCGCGTTGACCGGCGCGCAATGCGCGGCCACGCTGGACGGCGCGCCCGTGCCGATGTGGCGGCCGGTGGCGGTGCGCGCGGGCCAGGTGCTGGCCACGGGCCGCGCGCTGTCGGGCTGCCGCATGTACCTGGCCGTGCGCGACGGCCTGGACGTGCCCGTCTACCTGGGCAGCCGCTCGACCTTCGCGCTGGGACAGTTTGGCGGCCATGCCGGGCGCACGCTGCGCGTGGGCGACATGCTGCCGCGCGTGCGTCCCGAGCTGCCGGGCGCGCCCGCCGCGCCCGAGGCCGAACCGCAGGCCGCGCCGCCCGAGCTGGTGCCGGCCTATGGCGATACCTGGCGCATCGGCGTGCTCTACGGGCCGCATGGCGCGCCGGACTTCTTCAAGCCGGAGGCCATCGACGCCTTCTTCGCCGCCGACTGGGAAGTCCACTACAACTCCAATCGCCTGGGCGTGCGCCTGACCGGCCCCAAGCCGGACTGGGCGCGCGAGAGCGGCGGCGAGGCCGGGCTGCATCCGTCCAACATCCATGACTGCGAATACGCCATCGGCAGCATCAACTTCACCGGCGACAGCCCCGTGATCCTGACCCGCGACGGCCCCAGCCTGGGCGGCTTCGTCTGCCCGGTCACGATCGCCAAGGCCGAGCTGTGGAAGGTGGGGCAGGTCAAGCCGGGCGACCGCATCCGCTTCGTTCGCATGGACTATGAACAGGCGGTGGCGCTGGAGGCGGCGCAGGACCATAGCCTGCGCGAGCTGAGCGCTGCGGCGCCAGCCATGCCCGCCGCCGCGTCCATCGGCGCGCCGGCCCGCGCCACCGCGTCCGAGACCATCATCGCCGCGTTGCCGGCCGAAGGGACGCGACCGTCGGTCGCCTACCGCCAGGCGGGCGACGGCTACCTGCTGCTGGAGTACGGCGACAACGTGCTGGACCTGGCGCTGCGCATGCGCATCCACCTGCTGATGGAGGCGCTGCGCGAGCGGCCGGTGGCCGGCGTGCGGGAGCTGTCGCCGGGCGTGCGTTCCCTGCAGATCCGCTACGACAGCCGCCTGATCCGCCAGGACGCGCTGATCGCGCGGCTGTTGGAGATCGAGGCCGGACTGGCCGACGTGGCCACGCTCAAGGTGCCCACGCGCGTGGTCCACCTGCCGCTGGCCTTCGAGGACAGCGCCACGCTGGGCGCGGTGCGACGCTACCAGGAGACCGTGCGCGCCAGCGCGCCCTGGCTGCCGAACAACGTGGACTTCATCCAGCGCATCAACGGCCTGGCCTCGCGCGACGAGGTGCGGCGCATCGTGTACGACGCCAGCTATCTGGTGATGGGGCTGGGCGATGTCTACCTGGGCGCGCCCTGCGCCGTGCCGATCGATCCGCGCCATCGGCTGCTGACGTCCAAGTACAACCCGGCGCGCACCTACACGGCCGAAGGCACCGTCGGCATCGGCGGCGTGTACATGTGCATCTACGGCATGGACTCGCCGGGCGGCTACCAGCTGGTGGGGCGTAGCCTGCCGATCTGGAACACGTTCATGAGGAATCCGGTGTTCCAGGACGGCAAGCCCTGGCTGTTGCGCTTCTTCGACCAGGTGCGCTTTTATCCCGTCAGCGAGGCCGAGCTGGACGTCTTGCGCGAAGACTTCCGCCACGGCCGGGCCAGCGTCCGCATCGAGGAGGAAGTGTTCGACTTCGCCGCGCATCAGCGTTTCCTGGCCGAGCAGGCGACCAGCATCGCCGCCTTCCAGACGCGCCAGAAAAGCGCCTTCGACGCGGAAGTCGCGCTGTGGCGGAGCGAGGATGTGGCGCCGCCGCCGGCCGGGCCGGAAGCCGCCCCGGAAGCGCAGGCCGAGCTGCGCGAGGGCGAGCGGCTGGTCAGCGCCGACATGTGCGGCAATGTGTGGAAGGTGCCGGTCGAGGTCGGCCAGAGCGTGTCGGCGGGCGACACGCTGGTGGTGGTCGAGGCCATGAAGATGGAGCTGTCCGTCATCGCGCCGGCCGCCGGCGTCGTGACCGCGATCCGCTGCGTGCCGGGCAAGCCCGTGAACGCCGGCGATCCGCTGGTCGTCCTGGCGGAGGATGCGCCATGCACGGTAGCCTGAGCCTGCGACCCGCGCTGGCGCTGGGGGCATCCCTGGCCGACCAGGCCTATCAGCTGATAAAGGACGATCTGTTCAGCTTCCGGCTGCTGCCCGGCGAGCGCTTCACCGAGACCGACCTGGCGGCGCGGCTGGGCGTGAGCCGCACGCCGGTGCGGTTGGGCCTGGCGCGGCTGGAGCGCGAGGGCTTCGTGCTCGCCAGCCCGCGCAGCGGCTGGCAGGCGCGGCCCTTCGACTTCGAGCGCTTCGAGGCGCTGTACGATCTGCGCATCGTGCTGGAACTGGCGGCGGTGGAACGCCTGTGCGCGCGCGAGCGCGCGGACGGGGAGGATCTGCTGGAGGCCTTGCGCGACATCTGGCACGCGCCGCCGCAGCGGCGCCTGCTGGATGGCCGGCGGGTGGCCGAGCTGGACGAGGCTTTCCACTGCGCGCTGGTCGAGGCGGCGGGCAATCCGGAAATGGCTCAGGTGCATCGTGACGTGACCGAGAAGATCCGCATCGTGCGCCGGCTGGATTTCACCAAGGACTTCCGCATCGACGCCACTTACGAGGAACATGGCGCCATCCTGAGCGCGGTGCTGGCGCGCCGGGCGGACGAGGCCGCGCGCCTGCTGCGCGCGCACATCGGCATGAGCCGGGCCGAGGTCAGCAAGATCACGCTGCGCATGCTGCACGAGGCGCGCGGCGGCTAGGACCGGTCCATGTCGGCGCCTCCGCGCGCCGGCCGGATACGGCGCCGCGAGCGACGCGTGGCGCGATGTCAGCCCTGCAGCTGTCGGTAGACTTCCAGCGACACCCGTTGCAGTTCTTCCCGGCTGACGGCGCCCGACAGCGCGTAGCCGAACGGGCCCTCGGCCCAATAGAACACGCGCACCGGCCCTTCCTGCGTGAACTGGAAGGCGGTCTGGCCGCCGGCGGCCTCGCGCGTGACGTACAGGGTCAGGCGCTGCCCGTCGGGCGCGCCGTACATGAACAGCGCCACCGGGCCGGCGCCGCCGGGCAACAGGCGGCCGCCGACCAGCTCATAGCCCAGCGCGGACAGCGAGGGCGCGCTGACGGGCGCGCCCAGCCGCTTGGTCAGCCAGGTCACCAGGGCCTTTTCGTTGTCGCCGCCGACTTCAACCGGCCGGCCCATGTCGGGCGCGTAGACCGCGTGCGCCACGGCGGCGCGCTGCGCATAGCTGGCCGCCGCGCGCTCGGGCGTCTGGGCCGCGGCGGCCAGCGCCGCGCGGATCCGGTCGTGGTCCAGCTCGCCGCGCGCGATCCAGGCCGCGCCGCCGCTGAACACCGCCACGGCGATGCCGGCGGCCAGCGCGCGCCAGGGCCAGGCGCGCGCCGGCGGCGCCAGCGGCAGGCGCAGCGGCAGCGGCTCGTCCAGCACCGGGTCGAGCAGGGAGCGCAGCGCCTGGCGCTGCGCCTGCCATGCGTCCACGCGGGCGCGGTCCTGCGGATGCGCGGCCAGGAAGGTCTCGACCTCCGCGCGGCGCGCAGCCGCGAGCTGGCCGTCGGCGTAGGCGTGCAGGTCGGCCTCGGCGATGGGGCTGCCCATGGACGGTAGGGCATGCAGGCGTTTGTCGTTCATGTCAGTTGTCCATGACGCTGGTACATCATCCGCGACGTTTCAATCGGGCGTTGCTCCGTGGGGCCACGCGGAGCCGGCTCCGCCGGTCCGCTGTGGCG
>NZ_JCBANH010000138.1:0-11916 GCF_059760925.1 Achromobacter sp. 1011791174 | reverse complement strand
GCGCCCCCTTGAGGGGGGCCGCCCAGGTGGGAAGCGCCGCAGGCGCTTCGGGGGTGGGCTACCCCTTTGGGTCACACCTCTTTACAGCGCAGCGTCAGCCACGCCAGGGCATCGCCCTCGACCAGCGGCGACAGGCGCTCGAACACCGTCTTGTGATAGTCGTTGAGCCAGGCGCGCTCGTCGTCGCGCAACAGCGAAGGCTCGATGCAGCGCGTATCGATCGGGCACAGCGTCAGCGTCTCGAAGCACAGGAACTCGCCCAGTTCCGAGGTCAGCCAGCTGCGGTTGGCCACCAGGTTCTCGATGCGCACGCCCCAGCGGCCCGGACGGTAGATGCCCGGTTCGTTGGAGGTGATCATGCCCGGCTCCATCGCCGTGTGCGGGCCGGGAGCCGCGCGGTACGAAATCACCTGCGGGCCTTCGTGCACGTTCAGGAAATAGCCCACGCCGTGACCCGTGCCGTGGCCGTACTCGGCGCCGCCTTCCCAGATCGGCGCGCGCGCGATGGCGTCCAGCATGGGCGACGGGGTGCCGCGCGGGAAGGACGCGCGCGACAGCGCGATCATGCCCTTGAGCACCAGCGTGAAGTCGACCTTCTGGTCGGCGCTGGGCGCGCCCACCGCGACCACGCGGGTGATGTCGGTGGTGCCGCCCAGATACTGGCCGCCCGAGTCGATCAGCAGCAGGCCATCGCCTTCGATCACGGCGTGCGATTCGGCGGTGGCGCGGTAATGCGGCATGGCGCCGTTGGCGTTGAAGCCGGCGATGGTGGCGAAGCTGGAACAGACATAGCCGGGCCGGCGCGCGCGGGCCGCGGTGATCTGTTCGTCGATGGTCAGCTCGGTGATGCGTTCCTTGCCCAGCGCGCCTTCGAACCAGGCGAAGAACTCGCACAGCGCCGCGCCGTCCTGTTCCATGGCCTGGCGCACATTGGCCAGTTCGGCCTCGGTCTTGCGCGACTTCAGCAGCGTGGACGGATTGATCGCCTCGACGCGCGGCACGTCCGGATTCATGGCGTGGAACACGCCGCAGGTGACGCGGGCCGGGTCGATCAGCAGGGTCTGGTCCAGCTCCAGCGAGCCCAGCGCCTCGGCGGCCTGGGCATAGCCAGCGACGTCCACGCCGTCCGCGGCCAGGACGGCGCGCAAGGTCTCGTCCACCTTGCCTTCGGCCACGAACAGCGTGGCGTAGTCCAGGCCGACCAGCGCATGGCCGACGAACACCGGGTTGTAGTCCACGTCGGCGCCGCGCAGGTTGAAGAGCCAGGCGATGTCGTCGAGCGTGCTGATGAAATGCGCGTCGGCGCCATGCTTGCGCATGGCCTCGCGCACCTGCGCCAGCTTGTCGGCGCGGCTGACGCAGGCCTGCGGCGCGACGTGTTCGTAGATGCGTGCGTCCGGCAGGCCGGCGCGGCCTTCCCAGATGTCGTCCAGCAGGTCGGCGCCGATCTCCAGCGAGGCGCCCGACGCGGCGGCGGCGGCCGACAAGGCGCGGAAAGCCGCCAGGCCCAGCACCTGTCCGTCCACGCCGATGCGCTGACCCGCCCGCGTGTTGGCGGCCAGCCAATCCACATGGCCGGGCGTGGTGGCCAGCGCGATCTTCATCAGCTGCACGCCGGTGCCGGCCAGCTGCGCCTCGGCCTGCACCCAGTAGCGGCTGTCGACCCACAGGCCGGCGAAATCGGCCGTGACCACCAGCGTGCCCACCGAGCCCGTGAAGCCCGACAGCCAGCGCCGCCCCTGCCAGCGCGCCGGCAGGTATTCGGACAGGTGCGGGTCCGAGGACGGCACGATGTAGGCGGACAGGCCGCGGCGGCTCATGGCCTGCCGCAGCAGGGCGATACGGGCATCGGTACTGGACATGGGAAAGGGATCCTCAACGCAACATGAAAGACATGGCGGCCAGGCTGTTCAGCGTGCGGACGGCCGACTGCATGCTGTCCGTGGTGAACGTCAGGGTCACGCCGTCCACGCGCTCCAGCGTGGGCCACATGCAGAACAGGTCGGCCAGCGCCGGGCTCTGCGTCTGCAACCGGCATTCTATAGGCGCGGGGATGCGGAAAGGAACCGCCTTTTTCAGGTTGCGCACGGCCGTCTCGGCGGCGGCCGCGATGGCGCGGCGCGAGGCCGCCGGCGACAGCGTGACGCCGCTGCCCTGCCCGTGCGCCACCTTGGTCTGCACCCATTGCGCGCCGGGGAACAGGTCCGAGGTTTCGCTGATGAAGACGTCGTCGCCGGTCGCCAGGATCACGGGCACGCCCATCTCGCCGGCCAGCGCGCCATACAGGCCGGCCTCACCCAGCTCCATGCCGTTGATGAACACGCGAGCGAAGGCGAAGCTGTTGATGGTGTGGGCCAGGATGCCACGCCCCTGCGAACGCGAGTGGTAGCCGATCATGAAGACCGCGTCGCAGCCCTCTTCCAGCCCGCCCATCATGCCCAGGTAGCGCGGCTTGCCCAGCACCAGGCGGGCGCGCTCATCCAGGCCGTCGGGCAGCAGATTGCGGAAACCGCCGTGCGAATCGTTGACCAGAATGTCCTCGGCGCCGCCGGCGATGGCGCCCTGCACGGCGGCGTTGGCCTCGGCGGTCATCCAGGCGCGGGCGCGCTCGTATTCGCCGTTGCCGGCGCGCACTTGCTCGGAATGGAAGACGCCGGCGACGCCTTCGATATCGGTGGAGATCAGGATCTTCATGGAGTCAGTCCTAGGGATGTTCAGAATGCGGAATCAGCGAGCCATTGTTGCCATTGCGGCGCGGCTTCGCGGATGCTGGCGCGGCGATGGCCATCGCGGCCGGTCACGCTGTCAGCGCGCCAGAGCGCGGCAATGATGGCCTGCTCGCAGGCCTGCGCCGCCGCCTCGAACAGCGGGTCGATGCGGGTTTCGTGCAGCATGGCGATCGCCGGCATCGGCCGGTCGGCCAGCTGCGGCACGGTGTAGGCGGTGGAAAAGGCCAGCGCGATGTCGCCGCTGCCATGGCCGAACACCGAGCCGGTGCGGGCCAGGCCGGCGCCGGCGCGCAGCGACAGGCGGCGCAGCTGGCGCGCGTCCAGCGGCGCGTCGGTGGCCAGCAGCAGTATGATCGAGCCCTTCTCCGGCGTGATCACGGCGTTCTCGCCGGCCTGCGCCAGGCTGGCGTCGAGCTGTTGCGACAGCCGGCGGCCGAACGGACGGCCGGCCACGGTCAGGTTGGGCAGGCGGCCGAAGTTGGCCAGCACCAGCGCGCCCACGGTGTAGCGTTGGCCGGGCTGGACCTCGGCCAGGCGCGAGGCCGAGCCGATGCCGCCCTTGAACGAAAAGCAGGACATGCCGCGCCCGGCGCCGACCGCGCCCTGCGCCATCCGCTTGCCGGCCGCGGCCAGCGCCTGGGCGTAGTGCGCTTCCTGCACCGCCATGGCCTGGATGTCATTCAGGTAGCCGTCGTTGCACTCGAACACCAGCGGATTGACCGTGGACAGCTCGCGGCCAATGGCGGGATTGGCTGCCACGGCGGCGCGGATCTGCGCGTTGGCCACGGTGCCCACGCCGAAGGTGTTGGTCAGCGCGATGGGCGTTTCCAGCACGCCCAGCTCCTGCACCTGCACCAGCCCCGTGCTCTTGCCGAAGCCGTTGAGCACGGTGGCGGCTGCGGGCGTCTTGTCCACGAACGGGTCGCCGGCGTGGGATTACTTGCGGTCGATCTTGGGATCGAGCGCGTCGCGCAGGCCGTCGCCCAGCAGGTTGAACGCCAGCACGGTCAGGAAGATCGCCAGCGCCGGGAAGATGGCCACGTGCGGCGCGATCACCATGTCGGCGCGGGCCTCGTTCAGCATCGCGCCCCACTCGGGCGTGGGAGGCGAGGCGCCCATGCCCAGGAACGACAGGCTGGCCGCGGTGATGATCGAGGTGCCGATACGCATCGTGCCGTACACCACGATCGGCGAGATCGTGCCGGGCAGGATGTGGCGCATGATGATGGTCCAGTCGGACGCGCCCACGCTCTTGACCGCTTCGACGTAGGTCATCTGCTTGATCGACAGCGTGTTGCCGCGCACCAGGCGGGCGAAGGCCGGCACGCTGAACACGGCCACGGCCACGATCACGTTGACCATGCTGGAGCCCAGGATGGCGACCACGCCGATGGCCAGCAGCATGCCGGGGAAGGCCAGCAGCACGTCCGAGACGCGCATGGTGATGCGTTCCCACCAGCCTTCGTAGTAGCCCGCCATCAGGCCCATGAAGGTGCCGACGATGGCGCCCATGAAGACGGACAGGAAGCCGGCGGCCAGCGAGATGCGGGCGCCCATCACGATGCGGCTGAAGATGTCGCGGCCCAGCGAGTCCACGCCCAGCCAGTGGGTCAGCGAGGGGCCGGCGTTGAGCGCGTCGTAGTCGAAGAAGTTCTCGGCGTCGAACGGCACGATCCAGGGGGCGAAGATCGCCACCACGACCAGCAGCAGGACGAAGATGCCGGCGCCGACGGCCAGCTTCTGCTTCTTGAATTTGCGCCAGAACTCTGTGGCGGGCGTGCGCACGTCGTTCTGGGAAGCGGCGGCGATGGTAGTGGCGGATGTCGTATTGCTCATGGCCGCCTCACTTGTAACGGATGCTGGGATTGATGACGCCGTAGAGCACGTCGACAATCAGGTTGATCAGGATGAATTCCAGCGAGAACAGCAGCACCAGGCCCTGGATCACCGGATAGTCGCGCTGGGTGACGGCGTCGACCAGCAGCCGGCCCAGGCCGGGCCAGTTGAACACGGTCTCGACCACGATGGAGCCGCCCAGCAGGAAGCCGAACTGCAGGCCCATCATCGTGACCACCGGAATCAGCGCGTTGCGCAGCGCGTGCTTGATGATCACGCGGCGCTCGGTCAGGCCCTTGGCGCGCGCGGTGCGCACGAAGTCTTCCTGCACCACTTCGACGAAGGACGCGCGGGTGAAGCGCGCCATCACGGCGGCCACCGCCGCGCCCAGCGTGATGGACGGCAGGATGTAGTGTTGCCAGGTCGAGGCGCCGACGGTCGGCAGCCAGCCCAGGTTCACCGAGAAGATCTGCATCAGCATCATGCCCAGCGCGAAGGCGGGGAACGAGATGCCGGACACGGCCAGCGTCATGCCGAGGCGGTCGGGCCAGCGGTTGCGCCAGACGGCCGAGACGATGCCGATGATCATGCCGAAGGCGACGGACCAGACCATGCTGGCGATCGTCAGCCACAGCGTGGGCATGAAGCGGTCGGCGATTTCTGTCGAGACGGGGCGCTTGGTACGCAGCGAGGTACCCAGGTCGCCTTGCAGCATGTGGCTGAAGTAGCGCACGAACTGCTGCGGCAGGGGCAGATCCAGCCCGAGTTCCTTACGCACGAGTTCGACGGTCTGCTGGTCGGCCTCCTGGCCCGCGGCCAGTCGCGCCGGGTCGCCCGGAAGCATGTGCACAAACAGGAACACGACCACGGCCACCAGCAGCAGCGTGGGGATCATGCCCAAAAGACGTTTGACGATGTAGGTCAGCATTGAAATTCCTGCGACAGCGGCGGGAACGTCATGTTCCCGCCGCATGCGGCCTAACTGTGGGGCCTTGCGGCCCCGGGGGTTACTGCAAGGTTTACTGCTTCAGGTCGATGTCGCCGAACCAGAACGAGGTGTCCGGTTCCACGTACACGCCCGACAGGTTCTTCGAACGGACGTACAGGTTGTTCTGGGTCACCAGGAAGGCCCACGGGGCGTCCTTCCAGATGGTTTCCTGAACGTTCTTGTAGATCTCGGTCTTCTTGGCGCGATCGGTCGTGGCCAGCGCTTGCTGCACGCCGTCGTCAACCGCCTTGTTCGAGTAGTACGACACGTTGTTGAGCACGGGCGGGAAAGCCGGCGTGGTCAGCAGCGGACGCAGGCCCCAATCGGCCTCGCCGGTCGACGAGGACCAGCCGGCGTAGTACATGCGGACCTTGGCTTCCTCGGGCTTCTGCACCTGCTGCACGCGCTGCACGCGCTGGCCGGATTCCAGCACTTCCACCGACACCTTGATGCCGACCTGGGCCAGCTGCTGCTGCAGGAACTGGACCGCCTTGACCGACGTGCCGTCGTTGTAGGCCGACCACAGCGTGCTTTCGAAGCCGTTGGGGTAGCCGGCTTCGGCCAGCAGGGCCTTGGCCTTCTTGATGTCATGCGGCCAGGCGCCGGTCTTGTAGGCGTAGTCCACGCCCTGCGGCACCACGCCTTCGACCACGGAGGCGTAGCCCGAGAACGCGACCTTGGCCAGCGCTTCCTTGTTGATGGCGTAGTTGATGGCTTCGCGCACCTTGGGGTTGTCGAACGGCTTTTGCTGC
This sequence comes from Achromobacter sp. 1011791174, assembly GCF_059760925.1. Classification (NCBI taxonomy): domain Bacteria; kingdom Pseudomonadati; phylum Pseudomonadota; class Betaproteobacteria; order Burkholderiales; family Alcaligenaceae; genus Achromobacter; species Achromobacter sp. 1011791174. The sequence continues at coordinate 5,611 of NZ_JCBANH010000138.1, read as the reverse complement.
ACGTTCATCGACAGGTAGCGGGTCATGATCGAGTTCTGGTGATCGATCACGTCCAGCTTGTCGTTCTTCTTCAGCACGGCGGCCTGCTCGAACGGCACCGGGAAGGCGAACTGAGCCTCGCCGGTCTGGACCACGGCGGCGCGCGTGTTGTTGTCGGTGACGGTGCGGAAGGTCAGCGTGTCGACCTTCGGGTAGCCCTTCTTCCAGTAACCGTCGAACTTCTTGACCTTCAGGTATTCGGCCGGCTTCCATTCGACGAATTCGAACGGGCCGGTGCCCACCGGGTGGAAGCCGATTTCCTTGCCGTACTTGGCCAGCGCGGCCGGCGAGATCATCATGGCGGCCGGGTGGGCCAGCGCGTTGATGAAGGCCGAGAACGGCTTCTTCAGCGTGATCTTGATCGTCAGCGGATCCACCACTTCGGTCTTCTCGATGACGCTGAACTGGATGTAGCGCGACAGGCGGTTGTCCGGGTTGGCCGGGCGGTCGAAGTTGATCTTGACGGCTTCGGCGTTGAAGTCGGTGCCGTCATGGAACTTGACGCCTTCGCGCAGCTTGAACGTGTAGACCAGGCCGTCTTCGCTGACGGTGTAGTCGGTGGCCAGCACCTTCTGGACCTTCAGGTCCTTGTCGAACTCGAACAGGCCTTCGTAGTAGGCCTTGCCGGCCGCCTGGTTCAGGGTGCTGTTGGTGTTGTACGGATCGAGCGTTTCCAGGGCGATGGCGACGGCAAACGTCACGTCCTTGGAAGCGTGCGCCAGCGGCGAACTGAGCATGCCGAAAGCCACCGCGGCGGCGGCCATCAGCTTGGTGGGGCGCAAAACTTTCATCATTGCAACTCCTGGTTCCGTGAGGAAGCTATGGGGTTTGTTGGAAGAAACTTCAGATATGGCACAACTGCACGGCGCGGCCGCTCAGTACGCGCCGCCAACGGGGTGGCGGGCGACGAAGTGGTCCTTGCCTACCTGCACCAGCGGCTGCACCACCGGCTCGTCGCCGAGCTTGCGGATCGGGCTGGGAATTTCATCGGACAACAAGGTGCGCTTCATGTGGCGGCGCGCCGGATCGGCGATCGGCACGGCCGACATCAGCTTCTTGGTGTACGGGTGCTGCGGGTTCTCGAAAATCTCGCGGCGCGGGCCGATCTCGACGATCTGGCCCAGGTACATCACCGCCACGCGGTGGCTGACGCGCTCGACCACGGCCATGTCGTGCGAGATGAACAGGAAGGCGATGCCCATGTCGCGCTGCAGGTCGATCAGCAGGTTCACGATCTGCGCCTGGATCGACACGTCCAGCGCCGACACCGATTCGTCGGCGATCACGACCTTGGGATTCAGGGCCAGGGCGCGCGCGATGCAGACGCGCTGGCGCTGGCCGCCGGAAAATTCGTGCGGATAGCGCTGCGCCACCTCTGGCGGCAGGCCGACGCGCTCGAGCAGTTCGGCGACACGGCGTTCGGCCTCCTTGCCCTTGGACACGCCGTGCACCAGCAGCGGCTCCATGATCGAGAAGCCGACCGTGACGCGCGGATCGAGCGAGGCGAAGGGATCCTGGAACACGAACTGGATGTCGCGGCGCAGCGATTGCAGCTCGCTGTTCTTCAGGCGCACGATGTCGCGGCCGCCGAAGCGGATCTCGCCGCCCTGGCTTTCGACCAGGCGCAGCAGCGAACGGCCGGTGGTGGACTTGCCGCAACCCGACTCGCCCACCAGCGACAGCGTCTCGCCGGGGTACAGGTCGAAGCTGACCTTCTCGACGGCATGCACGCGGCGCTGCACGCGGCTCATGATGCCGCCGCGCAGATCGAAGCGCGTGACCAGGTCGCGCACGCTGAGGATCGGTTCCCTGCGCGCGGCCGGCACTTCCTGGGTGCTCGCGGCGGCGGGCTCGGCCACGGGCTGGGCCTTGCCGTCCACCTGCAGCAGCGGAAAGCGGGCCGGCAGGTCGGTGCCCTGCATGGCGCCCAGCTTGGGCACCGCGGACAGCAGCGCGCGGGTGTAGGCGTGACGGGGATCGGCGAACACGCGTTCGGACGGGCCTTCCTCGACCTTGTCGCCGCGATACATGACCAGCACGCGGTCGGCCACTTCGGCCACCACACCCATGTCGTGGGTGATGAACACCACGCCCATGTGCATTTCTTCCTGCAGCTGGCGAATCAGTTGCAGGATCTGGGCCTGAATGGTCACGTCCAGCGCGGTGGTCGGCTCGTCGGCGATCAGCAGCGCCGGCTTGCAGGCCAGCGCCATGGCGATCATGACGCGCTGGCGCATGCCGCCGGACAGCTGATGCGGGAAGCGATCCAGCACCGACTTGGCCTCGGGAATGCGCACCTGTTCCAGCATGCGCAGCGCCTCGGCGCGCGCGGCGGCGGCATCCTTGCCCTGGTGCTGGCGGATCGATTCGGCGATCTGGTCCCCGGCGGTGAACACCGGGTTCAGCGAGGTCATGGGTTCCTGGAAGATCATGGCCATGTCCGCGCCGCGCACATTGCGCATGACGCGCTGGCTGGAATTGACCAGATCGACCACCGTGCCGTTGCGCCGGCGCAGCGCCATGTTGCCCTGGGCGATGCGGCCGCCGCCGTGCTCGACCAGGCGCATCAGCGCCAGCGAGGTCACCGACTTGCCGGAACCGGACTCGCCCACGATGGCCAGGGTCTCGCCCCGGTCCACGTGGAAGGACAGGTTGCGCACGGCTTCGACCGTGCGCTCCGAGCCGACGAAGCGCACCGTCAGGTCGTCGACCTGGACCACGCGGTTATCCGGCATCGCCAGGCTGTTAGCGCGATCAACCATCTTTCTTCAATCCCCAAAACTCGAAAATTCCGCCGCCCGGCTTGGCCGGACGGCGGTGTAAAAAGCCCTGCGCGAGCCTGCCGCCCCCACGGGGGGCGCTGCGCGCCTTAGCGGTAGATGGCCACGACGGGCTCTTCGCCCACCCGGCCATAACCGCGGTACATGCCTTCGGTGTTGAACGGCAGGGCCACGTTGCCCTGCGCGTCCACGGCCACCAGGCCGCCCTTGCCTTCGATCGTCGGCAGCTTGTCCATCACGACGCTGTCGGCGGCCTGCGCCAGGCTGGCGCCGGCGTATTCCATCTGCGCCGCCACGTCATAGGCGGCAACCATGCGGATGAACATCTCGCCGGTGCCGGTGGCCGACACGGCGCAGGTCTTGTTGCTGGCATAGGTGCCGGCGCCGATCAGCGGAGCGTCGCCGACGCGGCCGATCTGCTTGTTGGTGATGCCGCCGGTGGACGTGGCCGCGGCCAGGTTGCCCTGGGCATCGACCGCCACCGCGCCCACCGTGCCGAACTTCTTGTCGGCGTCCAGCGGGTCGGCCGGCGCGGGCTGGCCGCGCGCCACCATGGCCTGGCCGTCATGGTCCAGCACGGCGGCCTCGGGCGTCTCGCGCTGCACGCGCAGCAGCTGCTCGCGGCGGGCTTCGGTCGAGAAATAGGACGGGTCAACCAGCTCCAGCCCTTCCTGGCGGGCGAAGTCCTCGGCGCCCTCGCCCACGAAGAACACGTGCTTGCTGTTCTCCATGACCTTGCGCGCCGCGAAGATCGGGTTGCGCACGCGGTGCACGTTGGCGATGGCGCCCGAGCGCAGCGTGGCGCCGTCCATGATGGCGGCGTCCAGCTCGTGCGTCGCGGCGCTGGTGAAGACCGAACCGTGGCCGGCGTTGAACAGCGGGCAGTCCTCCAGCAGGCGCACGGCCTCGGTGACCGCGTCCAGGGCGCTGCCGCCGGCGGCCAGCACGGCCTGGCCGGCTTGCACGATGGACTTCAGCGCGCCCAGGTACTCCTGTTCTTTCTCCGGGGACATGGCCGCGCGGGACATCGCGCCGGCGCCGCCGTGAATGGCGATCACGGGTTGAATCATCGTTTACCTACTCCATGTATGAGCCACGGCATCACGGACTGGGTCACCCCGGCCGCGGCCGCGACGGAATTCTTGGCGCGATAGGCCACGGCGGCCGACAGGGCTTCGATCAGCCCCAGCGCCGCGGTCTCGGAATTGGGTATCAGCTGGCGCGTCGACACCGCGTACAGCACCACGGACGCGGCGGGCGCCAGCGGCGACGTGGGCTTGTCGGTCAGCACCAGCACCGGCACGCCGGCCTGCTTGGCCGCATTGGCCAGCGTGACCGTGTCGGCCAGGTAGCGCGGGAAGGCGATGGCGATGACCAGATCCTTGCTGGTCATGCGCGACATCTGGCGGGCGGCGTGGGATACGCCGCCGGGGCCGGCGAGCGACTCGACCGAGTGCAGGTGCATGCACAGGCCGCGTTGCAGCATGCCGGCCAGGAAGCCGCTGGCGCCGAAACCGATGATGAAGACGCGGTCGGCGCCCAGGATGATGTCGACGGCCTGCTCGCAGGCCTCGGCGTCCAATCCTTGCAGGTTGCGCTGGGCGTTGCGGATGTCTTCTTCCAGCGTGGCGGCGAAGATCTGCACCGCGCTGGCCGAATGCGCCAGCTCGGTGCGCAGCTTTTCCACGGGTTCCAGCGCGGCCTCGAAACCGCGCGCCAGCTCGGCGCGGAACTGCGGGTAGCCCGGCAGTTCCAGCGCCCGCGCGAAACGGTTGGCCGTGGCCACCGACACGCCCACCGCCGCGGCGAATTCGTCGATCGTCATGGTGGCGACGCGGAACTGGTGCGCCAGCACGTACTCGGCCATCTTGTGCTGGGTGCGGCTCAGCGCGGGCTGGGCCCGGGCGATCCGATCAGCGATCGTGAGTACGGCTTTGTTCATGGGGAAGCGAGCGGAATGGCGCGGAAAACGTGGCAGAAAATTATGTAAATTCGTTTACAGATAAATTTTAGATAAGAAAATAGATTTTCATACTAGGGGTATACCCGTGATTACTTGTAACAAGCCGCCGAAAATCGGGGGCGGTCTGCGGTACGCTAACGCGGCTCCCCTCGCGGCGGCCACGCCCGAACCCCGGACGGCATTCGCCGCCGCTCTCCACCCTGGAATTCCCCCATGCCCGCCTGGACCTGCAAGCCCCACGCCGACCTGACCACCGCCGAACTCTACGCGCTGCTGACGTTGCGCTCGGTGGTGTTCGTCATGGAGCAGAACTGCCCCTACCTGGACATGGACGGTCAGGACCTGCAAGGCCAGACGCAGCACCTGATGGCCTGGAACAATGGCGCGCTGGTCGCCTACTGCCGGCTGCTGGAACCGGCCCGCAACGAAGGCCGGGCCGTGATCGGCCGGGTCGTCACCGCGCCCTCGGCGCGCGGCGCGGGCCTGGGCCATGAGCTGGTGCGCCGCGCCAAGGAGGAAATCCGCCGCGTCTGGCCGGGCCAGCCCATCTACCTGAGCGCGCAGGCGCACCTGCAGCGCTACTACGGCGCGCACGGCTTCAAGGCCGTGACCGAGGAATACATGGAAGACAACATCCCGCACATCGGGATGCTGCTGGATGAGCCGGCCTGATCCTACCGGGCCAACAATGAAGAAAGCCCGCGAGAGCGGGCTTTCTTCCACTAACACACGGCGGCGCTTATCACTTCACCGCCGACACATCCAGCCTGGCCAGCGTCTTGGACTGGATCTCCTGGACCGTCACGCCCGGCGCCACTTCCAGCAGCTT
>NZ_JCBANH010000137.1:0-12098 GCF_059760925.1 Achromobacter sp. 1011791174 | reverse complement strand
CGCTTCGCGTCATCCCGGATCCGCTTTTTTTGGCGAACCCCGCGCGTGTCGCGCCGGGAAGGCCGTGCTCAGGCGAAGTCCAGCACCACGCGGCCCTCGATCTGGCCGCTGCGCATGCGGTCGAACACGTGGTTGATGTTCTCCAGCCGTTCGGTCGCGACCGTGGCGCGCACCTTGCCCTCGGCGGCGAATTGCAGCGATTCCTGCAGGTCCAGCCGCGAGCCGACGATGGATCCGCGCACGGTCACGCCATTGAGCACCATGTCGAAGATCGACAGCGGGAAATCGCCGGGCGGCAGGCCGTTGAGCGCGACAGTGCCGCCGCGCCGCACCATGCCCAGCGCCTGCTCGAAGGCCTTGGGCGAGACGGCGGTGATCAGCGCGCCGTGGGCGCCGCCGATCTCGCGCTTGAGGTAGGTGGCCGGGTCCGTGGTCCGCGCGTTGACGGCCACCTCGGCGCCTAGCTTGCGGGCCAGCTCCAGCTTGGCGTCGTCGATGTCGACGGCCGCCACGTTCAGGCCCATGGCGCGGGCATACTGCACCGCCATGTGGCCCAGCCCGCCGATGCCCGAGATCACCACCCAGTTGCCCGGGCGCGTGTCCGTCATCTTCAGGCCCTTGTACACGGTGACGCCGGCGCACAGCACGGGCGCGATGTCCACGAAGCCGATGTTGGCGGGCAGCAGCCCCACGTAGTCGGCCGCGGCCAGCGCATATTCGGCGAAGCCGCCGTTGACTGAATAGCCGGCGTTCTGCTGCTGTTCGCACAGCGTTTCCCAGCCGCCCAGGCAATGCTCGCAATGGCCGCAGGCGGAGTACAGCCAAGGTATGCCGACGCGGTCGCCTTCCTTGACGTGGGTGACGCCGGCGCCTACGGCCACCACATGGCCCACGCCTTCATGGCCGGGAATGAACGGAGGGTTGGGCTTGACCGGCCAGTCGCCTTCCACGGCGTGCAGGTCGGTATGGCAGACGCCGCAGGCCTCGATCTTTACCAGCAGCTCGCCCGCGCCGGGTCGGGGCACCGCGACTTCCTCGATGGCCAGCGGCTTGCCGAACGCCCTGGCCACGGCGGCTTTCATGGTCTTGTCCATAGGATCCTCCGTTGTGTGGTCGATATTTCTATCGTCGGCCGTCTGGCCACGGACGGCCATGACATGGATCAAGATGCCGGCGTCGGGGACGGGGCCCGGCAGCGCCTTGCCGCTGCCGTGTCTATCGTCGTACATTGGACGGCGGGCGTCCCCGCCTGAATGGCACGCCGTTCCGTCCCTCGCATCCGGAGCTCCCATGTGTGAAATCTTCATCCGCGCCAGCGAGCAGTCCTATGCGCCGGAAACCCGTTCGCTGCGCCTGCACGGCGTGGCCACCAGCCTGCGGCTGGAGCAGCTGTTCTGGCAGGTGCTGGAGGAAATCGCCGGCCGCGACGGCATGCGGGTCACGCAGCTCATCGAACGCCTCTACGACGAGTTGATCGAATACCGCGGCCAGGCGGCCAATTTCACGTCCTTCCTGCGCGTGTGCTGCCTGCGCTACCAGCTGTTGCAGGCCGAGGGTCGCATTCCGCTGGACGCGGCGGTGCCGATCCGCTCGCTCAACGCCAAGGCCGTGCTGGAGGGCCTGCCCGCCACGCTCTATGACGCGCAGCCGCTGCCCTCCCGGCGACGCGCGGCCGCCTGATCCCGATGCAAAGGAAAAGGGCCCGATCATCTGATCGGGCCCTTTCGGTGTCTGGCGATTGCGCCGGTCTCAGCCGCCGGGCTGGGCCTGCGCCAGCGCGACTTCGCTCTGCACGATGCGGCGGATGCGTACCGCGTCGCCAATGCGCGAGAGCTTGCCCTGCGAGTCCAGCAGCACGATAGCCAGGTCGCGGCCGTTGATGCGGGCCAGCATGACCAGGCACTCGCCGGCCTCGTTGATGAAACCGGTCTTGGAGACCTTGATATCCCAGTCGGGCTTGCGCACCAGCAGGTTGGTGTTGCGGAAGGTCTGCGTGCGGTTGTTGATCTCGACGTCGTACTCGGTGTCGGTGGAGTAGCGGTGGATCAGCGGTCGCTGCGATGCGGCGCGCAGCAGGCGGGCCAGGTCGTGCGGCGAGGATACGTTGTCGCTGGACAGACCGGTGGGCTCGATGAAGCGCGTGCTGGTCATGCCCAGCGCCTGCGCCTTGGCGTTCATGGCGGCCACGAAAGCCGGCAGGCCGCCCGGGTAGTTGCGGCCCAGCGCGTTGGCGGCGCGGTTCTCGGAAGACATCAGCGCCAGGTGCAGCATGTCGCCGCGGCTCAGCCGGGTGCCCACGCGCAGGCGCGAGGTCGTGTGCTTGAGGCCGTCGATGTCGTCATCGGTGATCTCCAGCATTTCGTTCATGGGCTGGTTGGCATCCACCACCACCACGGCCGTCATCAGCTTGGAGATCGAGGCGATCGGGCGCACCACATTCTCGTTCTTGGCGAACAGCACGGTGGAGGTTTCCAGGTCCTGCACGTAGGCGGTGCTGGAGCGCAGTGCGGCGGCTTCGGCGCGCACCGACGATGCCGGCGGCGGCATGGCGGCCGAGGATGCCGCGGCGACCGCCGCCCGGCCCCGGCCGGGGTTGTTGGGCTTGTCGTTCTTGCCACCTTTGCCGCCCTTGCCGGCGGCGTTGGCCTTGGGCGTGCCTTTCTGCGCCACGGCGGCGGGTTTGCCGCCCTTGGGCGCGGCGGCCTTCTTGCCGGCCGGCTGCTTGGGCGCGGCGGCATGCTTGGGGGCGGGCGCCTTGCCCGCGGCCTGCTTGGAGGCGGGGCCCTTGCCAGCGGCTTGCTTGGGGGACGAGGCCTTGCCGGCGGCCTGTTTCGGCGATGCGCCCTTGCCGGCGGCGGGTTTGCCAGCGGCGGCTTTGCCAGCGCCGGACTTGGCGGACGGGGCGGGGGCTTTCTTGGCTTGTTGCGCCTTGCAGGCCGCCGATTTGGCGTTGGTCTTGCAAGGATCGGAATTTTTCGCGGCTTGCGCGGCGGGGGGCAGGAGCGCGCACATCGCCAGCGCCATGGGCGCTATCGCGTTCGCAATTGCACGTGTCCAGGTAAATGCCATGGTTTCAGCAGGCTTGTCAGTCTGTATAGAGATGTTTCGTACGCCGTTCGTCGGGCACTTCAAAAAAAGTCCAGATGAATTAGAGGCTTACGCGTCGAATTTAAACAGTAATTTCAAGTAGTAGGCAAGACGAATTACCATCATCGCCGAAAAAAATTATGGGGACGTATTGACGCCGGAAAGATTCGTCACAATTGGCGTCCCGAGACGCTACCGTCGCGCGGCGCGTGAGCGTAGCCCGGAATAACCCTCATCCTGCTGAACGCGGGCAATTTTCACGCGTGGCGGGAGGGCGCGGGGGAGGGGAACTGAAGGGGGATGAAGTGGCCTCGCCGGGTGGAATCGAACCACCAATTGACCCTTAGGAGGGGCCGGTTATATCCATTTAACTACGGCGAGACGGATGCTGGCGTGAGAGGCGCCAGTCCTGGCCTGGCGCCATGCGCCCGAGCCTCGATGCTGCGTTGAAACGTCCGGGAAAAGTGTAGCGCACCCGTATGGTCCGCCGTGTGTCGCCAGGGGCGCGCAAGCGCGTCACCGGCAACCCGGTCGTTTCAAGCCGGACGCAAGTCTATCAGCAGGACGGCCAAGCCCCAAATCGGAGCCGGATCTTGACGGCTCCGGCCCAAGCCGGCGCGGCGGAAAGCCACGGACGCGCCGCGCCGATCCGGCCAAGGACGATGCGGCGACAAGGATATTGCCGGGGCGGCGCCCGCATTTGTTTATCATGTTCATGTTTGCGCCCGGCCGGTCTGGCCCCAGGCGCCGCGCCGTCCCATGGAGGGGAGCGGCGTTTCGACAATCAATAATGATTCAATAAGAGACACGGCTTTCATGTCCAGCCAAACTGACAAGATTTCCATGCGCACCCTGATCCTGGGCACGCTGGTGGTGCTGCTCGCCATGGGCGTGCGGGCCACGTTCGGGCTGTTCATGCAGCCCATGGGGCTGGCCCATGGCTGGGGACGCGACGTGTTCTCGATGGCCTTCGCGCTGCAGAACCTGGTCTGGGGCGGCGCCTGTATCTTCATGGGCATCCTGGCCGACCGCTACGGCTCGGGCCGCACCATCGCGCTGGGCGCGGTGCTGTACATGCTGGGCATGATCGGCACGCGCTTCGCCACCGACGAGACCACGCTGTACCTGACAGCGGGCGTGCTGGTGGGGCTGGGCCAGGCCGGCACGACCTTTCCGGTGATCCTGCCCGTGGTGGCGCGGTCCGTGCCGCCCGCCTACCGCAGCACCGCGATGGGCATCGCCAGCGCCGGCGGCTCGATGGGGCAGTTCGCGGTGGTGCCGACCGGGCAGGTGCTGATCAACGGCCTGGACTGGCCGGGCGCGCTGTGGGTGCTGTCCCTGTTCGTGGCCTGCGCCGCGCCGCTGGCCTATTACCTGCGCGGTCGTCCGCAGGTCCATGCGGGTCCGCATCAGTCGCTGGCTGCGGCGGTGCGTCAGGCCGTGCGGCATCCGTCGTTCCATTTCCTGTTCTGGAGCTACTTCGTCTGCGGCTTCCATACCGCCTTCATCACGCTGCACCTGCCGGCCTATGTCACCGACGGCGGCCTGACGGCGGCGCAGGGGGCCACCGCGATTGCGCTGATCGGCCTGTTCAACGTGCTGGGTTCGTTCTATGCCGGCAAGCTGGGCGGCAAGTACAGCAAGAAGCGCTTGCTCGCCGTGGTCTACGGCATGCGCGCCTTCGGTATCCTGCTGCTGCTCTGGCTGCCGCTGTCGTCGTGGGTGCTGTACGTCTTCGCCGCCTGGATGGGACTGTTCTGGCTGGGCACGGTGCCGTTGACGCAGGGGTTGATCGGGCAGATCTACGGCCTGCGCTATGCGGCCACCCTGTCGGGCATCGTGTTCCTGGGTCATCAGCTGGGCAGCTTCGTTGGCGTCTGGCTGGGCGGCTACGCCTATGCCAAGACCGGCAACTACGATATGGTCTGGTGGCTGGGCGTGGTGCTGGCCGTGCTGGCCGCGCTGCTGTGCCTGCCAGTGCGCGAGCAGCCGGTGGCGCAGCCCGCCGCCGCCTGACGCGCATCCCCGTCCCGGCCGATCATGGAATCCGATATGAGCCCGCATCCGCCTGAAAGCAAGCTCCCGATCCGCCGAGGCTGGCGGATCGGGAGCGGCCTGGCGCTGGTCCTGGCGCTGGGCCTGGCGTTCTGGGGGTACACCACGCCCGACATGCAGATCCATTGGGAAAACCTGGCCGCGCTCTGCGGTTTTTGACTCGCCCGGACGCAAACAGGTCGCGGCGCTCGCGGTATCCTACGGCCTGGCCTTCTTTCGCCGCCGCGCGCGCCATGCTCGCGGCGGGTGCCCATGCAGGACGCACCGCTTTCCTATCCTGAACTGTCATTGCCGGATATCGGCGGCCTGCCAGCGGCCGGCACGTTGGTGCTGACCGTGAACAACCGCCTCGCCCGCCGCCTGACGCTGGAGCTGGCGGGCCTGTTGCGCGCCGAGCGGCAGGTCAGCGAGCTGCCGCGCATCGTGCCCCTGTCCGCCTGGCTGGCTGAGTCGGCTAATGAGCTGGCGTTCGACGCCGGCGGCGACATGCCCGCATATCGGCTGGACAGCTTCGCCACGCAGATGGTGTGGACCGAGGCGATCCGCGCCGAGGAGGCCGAGCGCGTGCTGCTGGACGCGCGCCAGGCGGCGCGGCTGGCCATGGACGCCGACCTGCTCATGGACGAGTGGGAGCTGCGCGTGCCATCGGGCGCGGACACCGATGAATACAAGGGCTTTGCCCGCTGGCGCCTGCGCTACCGCGAGGCCCTGGCCGAGCTGGACGCCGAGGATGCGAACCAGGGTTATGCGCGCGTGCTGGACGCGCTGGGCCAGGGCCGGCTGGCAACGCCGCAGCGGCTGGTGCTGGCCGGCTTCACCGAGGTCTCGCCGCGCTTCGCGCGCCTGCTGGACGCGTTCGCGGCCCAGGGCTCGGACATCGGCCAGTGGCGCGACGCGCAGCGCGCGCCCGCGCAGCCGCGTCGCTTCGAGGCCCCGGATCAGGGCAGCGAGTGGCGCGCCGCCGCGAGTTGGGCCGCGACGCAATTGCAGGTCCATCCGACAGGTCGCTACGCCATCGTCTCGCCGCAACTGGAAGCCGAATCCGTGTTCGCCCGGCGCGTGCTGGGCCAGGCGCTGGCCGGCCGCGACGGCGCGCCCGCGCTGGCGTTCAACGTGGCCGTGGGCCGGCCACTGGATGAATGGCCGATGGCGCGCGCGGCGCTGGCCTGGCTGCGCGCGCTGGCCGAATGCGCGGACGGCAAGGGCTGCGGCGTGCAGACGCTGGGCGCCGCGCTGCTGGCCGGCCATTGCGCCGGCGATGTGCGCGAGCGCTCGCGCCTGTCCGCCATCGCCGCGGGTCGATGGCGGCGCGATGCCCGCCAGCGCGTCAGCGCGCAGGAATGGCGCAGGCAGCTCTCGATGACGCCGGTATTGGCGCAGGCCTGGAACCAGGCCATGGACATCTGGACGCAAGGCGGCCGCAAGGCCAGTTGCGACGTATGGATGCCGCGCATGAAGGCGGCCCTGACGGCGCTGGGCTTTCCGGGCGAAGCCGCGCTGGACAGCGTGGCCTATCAGGTGATGGGCGCGCTGGGCGAGGCGCTGGGCAGTTTCTCGGCGCTGGCGCCGGCGGCCGGCAAGCTGGGCGGGCAGGCCGCCGTGCGCCTGTTGGAAAGCGTGGCCAGGACGGCCACCTTCCAGCCGCAGCGCGACCCGTCGGCGCGGTTGGACGTGCTGGGCCTGTTGGAGGCCGAGGGCGGTTATTGGGATGGGGTCTGGGTGCTGGGCCTGACCGACGACGTGCTGCCGGCCTCGCCCAAGCCCAATCCGCTGCTGCCGCTGGCGGTGCTGCGCCAGGCGCGCGCGCCGCGCGCCACGCCCGAACGCGAACGCGAATGGGCCGAAGGCATGTATGCGGCGCTGTGCCGCTGCGCGCCCGAGATCATTGTCAGCCATGCGCACATGGACGGCGAGCGAGAACTGCGCCCGTCGCCGCTGATCGCGGGCGCCGCGCCGCTGGACTGGACGCCCGCCCGGCCGGCGGCGGCCGAGCCCCTGCCGCAGGAGTCGCTGGACGACCGGCAAGGCCCGCCGCTGGCGCCGGGCGGCCGTGGCGGCGGCGGTCTGGACGTGCTCGACACGCAGGCGCGCAACCCCCTGTGGGCCTTCGTGCGCCACCGCCTCGGCGGCCGCGCGATGGCGGCCTATGCCGACGTGGCCGCCATCAGCGTGCGCGGACAGTTCCTGCATCGCGCGCTGGAACTGGCCTGGGGCATGCTGCCTGACCAGGACGCGCTGCACGCGGCCATGGCCGAGGCGCGGGTGGAGCCCCTGCTGGAGCAGGCCGTGGCGCAGGCCGCCGACGAGACCCTGACCGATTACGCCCCCGCGCTCAAGACGCTGGAATGCGAGCGCGCGCGGCGCGTGCTCGCCAACTGGCTGGACCTGGAGGCGCGGCGCCTGCCGTTCTCCGTCGCGCAGGTCGAGAAGGACCAGCAATGGCAGCGCGGCGCGCTGATGCTCAAGCTGCGGCTGGACCGCATCGACGCGCTGGACGACGGCCGCAAGGTCATCGTCGACTACAAGACCGGCGCGTCCGCCGCCAAGCCCGAACCCGACTGGTCGCGCCGCCGGCCCGTGAACGTGCAACTGCCGTTCTATGCCTCCGTGCTGGCTGACGCCTCTGGCGCCGAGGTGGCCGGGCTGGTGCTGGCGCAGATCCATGCGCGGCAGGTGGCGGCGCAGGGCCTGGCCGATGTCGACCTGGGCATGGCGGGCGTCACGCTGGCCGAGGACAGCAAGTATTTCGACGGCCTGTCCTGGCCCGAGATCCGCCAGCGCTGGCGCGAGGCGATCGAGGCGCTGGCCGACGAATACGCCGCGGGCGTGGCCCCCAACGTGGCCTATCGTCGCGACGACCTGAAATACTGCGACGCCTTGCCGTTCCTGCGGCTGCACCTGGACGACGAGGACGCCTAGATGGCGGAACAAGAACGCCTGCCCCACGACCACGCCGCGCGCGCCGAGGCGCTGGACCCGTTGCGCTCGTTCCTGGTGCAGGCGCCGGCGGGATCCGGCAAGACCGAGCTGTTGACCGATCGCATCCTGGCGCTGCTGGCCACGGTGAATCGGCCCGAGGAGATCGTGGCCATCACCTTCACGCGCAAGGCCGCCTCGGAAATGCACGCGCGCGTGCTGAGCAAGCTGCGGCGCGGCCTGGAGCCCATGCCCGAGTCCATGCACGAGCGCCGCAGCTGGGAACTGGCGCGCGACGCGCTGGCGCGCAACGACGAGCTGGGCTGGCACCTGCTGGAGCACCCGGCGCGGCTGGCCATCCGCACCATCGACTCGTTCTGCGCCGGCCTGGTGCGCAGCATGCCCTGGCTGTCCGAGCTGGGCGGCATGCCGGAGATCACCGACGACGCGCGCGCGCACTACGAGGCCGCGGCCCGCGCCACGCTGGATCTGGCCGACGATTTCGAGGAAGTCCGCATCCTGCTGGAACACCTGGACGTGGATGTGCAGGCCGCCAAGGACGCCATCGCCGACATGCTCGGCCAGCGCGACCAGTGGCTGCCGCTGCTGGCCCACGGTTCGGACCGCGAGAGCATGGAGGAATGGCTGGCCGATGCCATCGGCGAGGACTTGCTGGCGCTGTCCGACGCCATGCCGTTGGGCTGGGCCGAGGCGCTGAGCGGCCCGGCGCGGCTGGCCGCGACGCAGCTGCAGGAGGGCGGGGAAGACAACAAGCTCGCGGCGCTGCTCGACTGGACCGACGAGTTGCCGCCCGACGCCTTTGCGCTGGACGCGTGGCGCGCGCTGGCCCATCTGCTGCTGACCGGCACCGGTTCGCTGCGCAAAACGGTCAACAAGAACCTGGGCTTTCCGGCCAAGTGCGCGCACAAGGAACCCTTCGTCGCCTGGCTTGAACGCGCCGATGCCGACGCGCCATGGGTGCGCAGGTTGGATGCCGCGCGCGACATTCCCGATCCCGCCTTCACCGACGCGCAGTGGCGGGTGCTGGGCGCGCAGCTCATGACCTTGAAGCTGGCGGTGGCGCAGTTGCGGCTGCGCTTCTCCGACACGGGCGAAATCGACTTCATCGAGATCGCCCAGCGCGCGGCGTCGGCGCTGGGCCATGCCGACGATCCCGGTGAACTGCTGCTGAAGCTGGATGCCTCGATCCGCCATCTGCTGATCGACGAGTTCCAGGACACCAGCCAGACGCAGCTGGACCTGTTGAGCACGCTGACCTCGGGCTGGCAGGAAGGGGACGGCCGCAGCCTGTTCCTGGTCGGCGACCCGATGCAGTCGATCTACCGCTTCCGCAAGGCCGAGGTGCGCTTGTTCCTGGAGGTCAAGGACAAAGGGATTGGTCTGCTGAAGCCGGAATTCCTGAACCTCACCGACAACTTCCGTTCGCAGGCCGGCGTGGTGAACTGGGTGAATCGTTCCTTCGTCGGCCTGATGCCGCGCAGCAACGATCCGATCGCGGGCGCCATCGCCTACAGCGCGTCGACGGCCTTTCATGATGCGCTGCCCGGCACGGCCGTCGAGTTCCATCCCGCCTGGTCGCGGGGCGACGCTGAAGCCGCCGAGCAGCAGGCCGAGGACATCGCGGTGACGCTGGTGCGGCAGGCGCTCAAGGAACACAAGGGCAGCAAGCATCCCGTGGCGGTGCTGGTGCGCGCGCGCAGCCATCTGGGCAACCTGACGCGCCGGTTGACGCAGGAGGGCATCAGCTGCCGCGCGGTGGACCTGGTGCCGCTGGCCCTGCGGCCGGTGGTGGCGGATCTGGTGCAACTGCTGCGGGCGCTGTCGCATCCGGCCGACCGGCTGGCCTGGCTGTCGGTGTTGCGCGCGCCGTTCTGCGGCCTGACGCTGACCTCGCTGCAACGCCTGTTCGGCGATGATCACGTCACGCCCGTGCCCGTGCTGCTGGAGCGGGCGCTGCGCGAACCTGATCCGGAGTCCGCCGCCTCGCAGACGCCCGTACAGGGCTCGCTGTTCGACGCGCCGCCCGCTGTGCGGGAGGACGAGGGCCGGGCCGGACCGCGCGCGCGCGACGTGCTGGGCGCGGACGAGTATGAACGCCTGCGCCAGGCCGCCGCCGTCCTGCTGGACGCGCGCAACGATTCCGGCGCCATGCCCTTCGCGGCCTGGGTCGAGGCCTGTTGGCGACGCCTCGGTGGTCCGGCGCTGTACACGGGGCTGTCCGTCGCCAATGACGCGGAAAGCCTGTTCCAGCTGGTCGAGCGCCTGGCGCCGCACGGTGCGATCGACATGGCCGCGCTGGAAGCCGGCATCGCGCGGCTGTTCGCCGCGCCTGACGCGGCCGGCGAGGACGGCGCGGTCGAGATCATGACCATGCACAAGTCCAAGGGCCTGCAATTCGAGACGGGCATCCTTTATGGCCTGCACCGCGCGCCGCGCGGTGATCAGGCGCCGCTGGTGCGCTTCGAGCAGAACGCCGACCGGGTGCTGTTCGGCCCGGTCAAGCCGCGCGCCGAGACCGAGGCCGATCCCGTATCCCGCTACCTGGGCGCGCGCGAGGCGCGCCGCGCGTCCTATGAGGTGGACCGGCTGCTGTACGTGGCCGCCACGCGCGCGCGCAAGCGCCTGCATCTGGTCGGCCATGTGTCGGTGGACGACGCCGGACAGGCCAAGGCCCCGCCAGCGGCCAGCCTGCTTGGCCGCCTGTGGCCTTGGCTGACGCCGCCCGAGCCGCCGGCGCGCGAGGGCGAGGCCGCGCGCCAAGCCGACGACGGCCCGGAATGGCAGGGCGAGCCCCTGCGTCGCATTTCCGCCGCCGGACTGGCGCAGCTGGCCGGCCGCGCCGAGCCCAGTTTCAGCCCGGGCTTCTCGGCTGGCGCGCGCGACGGCTGGGGCGACGCGGCCGAGCATCCCGCCTGGCAGCTGGAGGCCGGCTATGACGCCGCCATCGGCACGCTGGCGCACGCCTGGCTCGAACGCATCGGCCGCGACGGCATCGCCGCCTGGCCGGCCACGGCGCTGGCCAGCCGCCTGTCCGCCATGCGGCGCCAGCTGACCCGCGCCGGCATCCCCGCCAGTCAGGCCGACGCGGCCGCCGAAGCCGTGCTGGAAACGCTGCAAGCCACCTTGTCCGACCCGCGCGGCCAATGGCTGCTGTCCCAATCCGGCGCGCGCCGAGAATGGCCGCTGATCGACGCCGCCGGCAAGGTCTCCGTCATCGACCTGGCGCTCAGCACCGAGGACGGCTGGCTCATCGTCGACTACAAGACCGGCCGTTCCCAGCCCGGCGAATCCGCCGAGGCCTTTGCCGCGCGCATGCGCCAACGCCACGGCGAGCAGCTGCGCCGCTACTGTGCCCAGGTCACCGCCCTGGACGGCCGCCCGACCCGTGCCGCGCTGTACTTCCCCCGGGCGCGCGCGTGGATAGACCTTTGACCCAGGAGCCCCCGAGCATGCACTGTCCCGTCCCGCGCCAGAGCCGGCTCGTCGCCCTTTGTCTCGCGCAGTGCGTGGTCGTCGCCATCGTCGCGCTGCCCGCCGCCAGCCACGCCCTGTCGCCCGCCACCCACGCCGAGCGCACCTCCTGCGCCGGTGAAGGCAAGACCCTGCGCTCGCGCGACGCCGCCCGCCCGACCCAGGTCGAATTCATCAACCACGGCAAAGAAATCAAAACGATCTACTGGCTCAACTACGAAGGCCGCCGCGTCTACTACGCACGCCTGCAACCCGGCGACAGCTACATCCAGAAAACCTACGTCTCGCATCCCTGGGTCGTGACCTCCGACGACCTGGGCACCTGCGAAACCGCCGTGCTCCCCGTCCGCACCCCCAGCATCGCCATCCTGAACTAGCCATCCAGGCCAAGGCAAAGAGAGCAAGGCAGAGCCGGCAAGGCGATGCCGAGCAAGCAAGGCAAGCAAGGCAAGCAAGGCAAGCAAGGCAAAGCGAGCAAAGCAAGGCAAAGCGAAGCAAGCCACCCAGGCAAAGCGAAGCGAGCCAAAGCGGGCAAGCGAAGCAAAGCC
>NZ_JCBANH010000136.1:0-13271 GCF_059760925.1 Achromobacter sp. 1011791174 | reverse complement strand
TCCCGCGCCTGTCCGCGCCGTCCGCCGGCCTGCCCTGCCTGGTTCGCGCCCATCGCTAGCGGGACTCCATTCATCATGCGTTTGCTCTGCGCCTTCGACCGCCTGCTCTTCAAGCTGGTTTCGGTCATCGCCCAACTCTTGCTGGTGGCCGCCGCGGCCGCCGCCTTCTACCAGGTCATCGCCCGTTTCGTGCTGCATGCGCCGGCCGACTGGAGCGAGGTCCTGACCCGCGCCCTGCTCATCTGGACCGTGCTGCTGGGCGTGGCCCTGGCCTTCCGCCACGGCGCCATGATCAGCGTCGAACTGCTGCGCAACCTGCTGGGCGGCGCGCGCCGCCGGGCGCTGGAGGCGTTGATCGGCCTGATCTGCGCCGGCTTCCTGGGCTTCGTGGCCTGGATCGGCGGCCAGATGACCTGGCGCGTGCGTTTCCAGAACGTGCCCAGCCTGGACATCTCGATCTCCTGGATCTACCTGGCCATCCCGGTCGGCGCCACGCTGGCCGCCATCGCCGTGCTGGCCCGCTGGTGCGCCGGCGAAGAAGCCGAGGCCCCCTTGCGCAACGACGCGCAGGGCTGACCCGTTCGCAACGAATCCAAGCAGATCACGCCATGTCCCAATTGATGATTGTCTCGATGCTGATTTTCTTCGGGCTGTCCGTGCCGGTCGCCGTGTCGATCGGACTGGCCAGCCTGGCGGGGGTCGGCGCCGCCAACCTGCCCTGGCTGGTGGTGGCCCAGCAGCTATACGCCGCGCTGGACAAGTACCCGCTGGTGGCGATTCCCTTCTTCATCCTGGCCGGCAACCTGATGGAAGCCGGCGGCATTTCCGAACGCATGGTCGAGTTCGCCAAGAGCCTGGTGGGCGGCATCCAGGGCGGCCTGGCCTGCACCTGCGTGCTGACCTGCATGATCTTCGCGGCCGTGGCCGGCTCCAGCGTGGCCACCACCTTCGCGGTCGGCGCCATCCTGATCCCGGCCATGATCCGGCACGGCTACCCGGCGCCCTTCGCCGCCTCGCTGCAGGCCAGCGCGGCCGAGCTGGGGGTGATCATCCCGCCGTCCATCCCGATGATCCTGTTCGCCGTATCCACCGACACCTCCACCGGCGAGCTGTTCATCGCCGGCGTGATGCCCGGCATCCTGATCGGCCTGGCGCTGATGCTCTACGTCTGGCTCTACGCCAGGCGCAATGGCCTGGGCACGCGCGACGGCGAAGGCCGCCTGCCGCTATGGCCGGCCTTCAAGCGCGCCTGGCTGGCGCTGATGATGCCGGTCATCATCCTGGGCGGCATCTACGGCGGCGTGTTCACGCCGACCGAGGCCTCCGTGGTCGCGGTGATGTACGCGGTGGTGGTGGGCAAATTCATCTACCGCAAGCTCAGCTTCGGCCAGCTGTCCGAAACCCTGCACAAATCCGTCATGTCGACCGCGGTGATCATGTTCGTGATCGCCAACGCCGGCGTCTTCAGCTTCCTGCTCAACCGCGCCGGCATCCCCGACGCGCTGGGCGTCTGGCTGGCGCAGGTGTTCGACACCAAATTCACGTTCCTGATGGGCGTGAACGCGGCGCTGTTCGTCATCGGCATGTTCATCGAGACGTCCGCGTCCATCGTGGTGCTGGCCCCGCTGCTGCTGCCGGTGGCGCTGAAATTCGGCGTGGAACCGGTGCACTTCGGCATCATCATGGTCGTCAACCTGGCGCTGGGCATGATCACCCCGCCCTTCGGCGTGAACCTGTTCGCCGCCTGCGCGGTGGCCAAGCTGCCGCTGGAACGGCTGATCAAGCCGCTGATCCCGTTCGTGGGCGTGGTGATCGTCTGCCTGATGGTCATCACCTACTGGCCGGGGCTGTCGCTGGGGCTGCGCGACGTGGTCTACGGCAAGTAGCGCGGAGCCGCCCAGGCGGGCGCCTGGGACCTTACCCGTCCCTCGCGTCCACGCCCTCCCAGACGGGCAGCGCCTCGTCATTCAGGATCGCGTCCCACCAGCGCGCCGCGCGCGACGGCGGCATGGCCAGGCCCGCGTTATCCAGGAATTTCTCCCGTATCCGGTTGATCGAGGCCGGCCGTTCGCCGCAACCCTCGACCTGGTCCAGGCGCGCGTCCAGCACGCGGCCGTCGGCCAGCGTCACTGCCAGATCCGCCGCGAAGCGCTCGGGAAAGCCGCTGTCCTCCCAGGCCGACATGCCGATGCGCGCCGCCAGCCCCAGCGCCCGCGCATCCAAGGTTGCCGCGGACATGGCGCCGACATCCACGGGCAGGCCCAACAGGGCCATGGCCACGCAATAGGGCAGACTGTACTTGGCCTCGTGGGCGTCGCGCGGCGCCTGCTTGCGCGCCCATGGCTCGGCGATGACCAGTCCGGCGCCGGGCGCCACGCGGCAATGGACGGACACGATGGGCTGTCCGAGCGCCGCCGCTTCGTCGCGCAGACGGGCGGCGACTTCGAGATAGGGATGAATGTAGTGGCAACAGGGATACAGCTTGAACGCCGCCTCTTCCAGCGTCCACGCGCTGCCCAGGCTGTCGAGTTCCCGCATCAGCCGCTCGCCGGCCTGCGCGTCGTTGGCATAGGCGGAGTAAACGCCATGCCTGCCTTCCAGCACGGATAGCGGCCCCGTCATGCCGGCGGCCGACAGCCTGTCGGCCCAGACCCCAGCGTGCGCGGCCCAGCCCGGATGCAGGGCCTTGACCGTCGCGCCGTCGTTCAGGAATGCAAAGATGCCGCTGGCCTGGCTGCCCGCGATGCCGCCGGCGCTGGCGATCCGCGCCGCATCGGCGCCGCGCGCGGCCGCCGCCAGCATGGCGGCCACGATGGCGCCGGCCACCGACGTGGCCTGGAAGCCGCGCCGCTGGAACGCGCCTGCCGCCGCCCGCCCCAGCCGCACCAGCAGTTCCCAGCCGACGATGGTCAGCCTCAGCACATCGCACGGCGGCAGATGGCATTGCTGCCCCATGGCCAGGGCCACCGGAACGATGACCGCGCTGCCGTGCATGATGGAGCCCATGTGCGTATCGTCGTATTCCAGCGCATGGATGGACATGCCGTTCAGTAGCGCGGCCACATCGGCCGGCGCACCGGCGCGCAGTCCCAGCACCATCGCCGGCCCCGTCTCGGCGCGCTGCGCCAGCAGGCCGGTCAGCAGGTTCCGGTGCGAGGGGACGCTGGACGCGGCCAGCGCCACGCCGATCGCGTCGGCCAGGTGCAGGCGCGCCAACCGAACCACGCCCTCGGGCGCATCCCGCAGCGTCAGTTCCCGGGCGAACGCCGCCATGCGCTGCGTCGCGGTCGGTTCACGGGCGCTCATGAGGCCCACCGCGCCGCGTCGCGCCCGGCCAGAAACCCAAGGCCGATGGCCGTCAACAGGCCGTTCCCCGAGCAATAGCCTTCGGCGCCCTCGCTGCCGCTGATGCCCGCCGCCGCGCCGCCGCCCGCATACAGGCCGGCGATGGCGGAGCCGTCTTCGCGCAGCACACGGCCATGTTCGTCCACCGCTAGGCCGCCCTGCGTATGGAACAGGCCGGGGGTGACGCGGCAGATCCAAAGCCTGCCCGTCAGCGGCGCCAGGCCAAAGCGCTGGCGGCCATGCGCGTCGTCGCCAGCGCCGGCATCGGCGGATGCCGCCCGGTTGTAGTCCGCGATCGTCCGGGCCAGCGCGCCGGCGGGCAGGCCGAAGCGCGCGGCCAGTTCCTCGACGCTGTCACCGCTCTTGATGCCATGATGATCGGCCAGTTCCTGGAATTCTTCTTCCTTGCTCGCCACTTCCCTGATGCGCTCGTCGAAAATGGCATAGACCGCCTCCTGCTGCGCCAGCACCCGGCGGGCATAGCCCGAGTAGCCGATGTCCTCGTTGCCGAAGCGCTCGCCCCGAGCGTTGACGAGGATGCCGCCCTTCTCGATGGTGGTCCAGGACAGCAGCGATCCATGCGGATAGGCCACCGCGGCGTAGCCTTGATAGGCTTTCATGTTCGCCAGCCGGGCGCCCAGCTGCCGTCCCCACAGCACGGCCTCGCCCTCGCTGCCCAGCGCGCCGAAATACTCGGCCCCGGCGATCTCTCCGCAATAGGCGCGCACCAGCTCCCGATTCGCCGCGAAGCCATTGGTGGCCAGAATGACGCTGCGCGCGCCGATCCGCGAGGTTTCCCCGCCGGGACCGCCGACCGCCGCGCCCACGACGGCGCCTGCCCCGTCGACGTACAAGGTCGACACCGCATTGTTGACGGCCAGGGGAATGTCGCGCCGGCCAACCGCCGCCAGCAGATCGTCCACCAGGTCCTGTCCGCGCCGGGATCGCGGCGCGTGCAGCCGTGGCACGGAATGTCCCACGTGGCAATACTCGGTGATCAGTGTCATGCGCGCGCCCACCACGTCCACCAGCCACTCGCACAGGTCCGCGGACAGCGTCGCCATGCGGCGCATCAGCATGGGCAGCTCGCCCTGACCGGCCGCACGCTCCAGATCCTCCAGCATGCGCTCGGGCGAATCGACGATGCCCGCCTCGCGTTGATAGCGGCTGCCCGCCCCCGGCACGGAGCCGGTGCTCAGCGATGAATTGCCGCCCGCCCGGTCGCGCTTCTCGAGGATGGCCACGCTGGCGCCGCCATCGTGCGCGGCGATCGCAGCGGCCAGGCCGCACGCTCCCGCCCCCACGACCAGCACATCGATCTCCATGTCCCACTCGCTGCCAGACTCATGCCGGCCCACCCATGTTGTCATGCTCACGTCACTCTCCTTCCATCAGACGCCGGTCATCCGGTCGCCGCCACGGCCTGTCCTAGCCCTTTCCGCCCAGGTCCGGCTAAGCGGACGTCAAGCCCCGCATCCACACGCGCCAGTCGTCATCCAGGGCCGGCGCTTGCCGTTCGGTGCAAGCGAGCCCCGCGGCCTGGTCCGCCAGCGCGCGCAGCAGGGGCGCGGCTTGCGGCATCCGCGCCTGGCACAGCGCCGTGATCTTTGTCCAGATGTCCTGCTCGGCCAGCGGACGATCCGGTCCGCCGCGCGCGCTCCAGCACGTCTGGCGCAGCCGCCGGCCATCGCGCAGGGTCAGGATCACCGTGGCGGGCCGGTCGTGCGGCCAGGGCCGGATGCCGTCCATCGGCACGATCCGCGTCGCGGCCCGCAGCCGCGCGATGCGGGGATCCGACAGCGACGCGCTGTCGAAGGCCCCGGCCCCGCCATGTCCGATGGCGATCGCCGCCGCCACCGCATGGGGCAGCGAGAACTTGGCCTGCAGCGTGGTGCCCGGATCGCGGCTGTCGAGCGCAAGCGCCAGCGGATGCGCCTGCACTTGCACATCCGTGACGTCCGCCCCGCCCAGCAAGGCGGGGGACTGCGCCAACAGTTCCTGGACCGCCTCGATCGCCGAATGCGCGTACTGGCAGCAGGCGTAGAGCTTCTGGTAACCATGCTCGACGGCCCAGGCGCCGTCATCCGCGAAGGCCGCCGCATCGGCCCGCGCGCCAAGCGTGACCGCATAGACATCGTGTGGCGTGTCGGCCACCGCGCCGATGCCCGCCTGCGCCAGCGTCACCGCCAGCAGGCCGGTGGCGGCGCCCTGTGCCGCCCAGGCGTTGCGCACCAGGACGCCCTTGGAGGCCATGCTGAACGGTCCGGCCGCGCCCATCGCGCAGGCGGCGGCGACCGCGCGCAGCGTGAGCCCGGGCGCCATCCCCTTCAGCACGGCCACGCCGGCGGCCGCTCCCACCGGCGCGAGCAGCGCATGAGGATGGAAACGCAGGGTCTCGAAACGCCAGGCCCGCGCCACACGCGTCACCAGCTCATAAGCCAGGACCAGGGCCCGCAATAGGTCCCGGGCGCTGGCGCCCTCCTGTTGCGCCACTGCCATCAGGGCCGGCAGCACGTACAGCCCCCCATGGCATATGGCCTTGCGATAGCCTTCGTCCAGCTCGTTCCAGCCCATGGCCAACCCGTTCTGGACGGCCGCGTCGGTCACGCTCAAGGCCGGCCCGCCGGGCGCGAGCAGCATGGCGGGGCCGCCCCCGCCCCCGGCCAGCGCCGCGCGGCGCGCCCGCGCCACCTCGGGTTCGTCCAGCGCGCTGAACGCGGCGGCCACGTTATCGCAAAGGATCAGGGCGCCTCGCCGGCGCGTCGACGCCGGCAGGTCCCGCCACGGGGTCGCGACGACGCGCCGCAGGCAGGCTTCGAATGCGACGGCGATGTCCGTCTGTTCAGCTTGCGTGTTCAAAACAGGCTCCACAGGCTTTCCCGGTCCCGCAGCTCGGCGCTGGAACCGTCATGGATCACGCGCCCCGACTTGATCACGATCGCCCGCTCAACGCTTTCCAGCGTCGCCTGGACGTTCTGCTCCACGATCACGACCGTGGTCCGGTGTTCGAGATTGATGGCGCGCACGCAGGCCAGCACATCGCGCACGATCACCGGCGCCAGCCCGATCGTCGGCTCGTCCAACAACAGGATGGACGGCCGCGTCATCAAGGCCATGCCCAACGCCAGCATCTGCTGTTGCCCGCCGCTGAGCGAACCCGCGATCTGCTGGTCGCGCTCCGCCAGCAGCGGGAACAGCGCATGGACGTCGCCCAGCGCCCGCTGCCGCGCCCGCGGCGCCAGCCTCATGCCGGCTATCGCCAGGTTCTGGCACACCTGCAGCTCGCGAAAGACATTGTGTCCCTGCGGCACGTAGGCCATGCCCAGCGCCACGTTCCGGTGCACGGCATTGGGACGCACCGCGCTGCCGCGATAGCTGACGCTGCCCCTCGCCCCTTCCAGATCGCCGACGCAGGCGCGCAGCAGCGTGGTCTTGCCCGCGCCGTTGTGGCCAAAGACCCCTACCCGCTGGCCGTCGGGAATGCGCAGCGACAGGCCGTGCAGCGCCTGCAACTTGCCGTAATGCGCGTCGAGTTGTTTGATTTCCAGCATCCGATATCCCCAATGGCGCCCGTCATTGCCCGAAGTACAGGCCGGCCAGCGTCTTGCTTTCCAGTAACGAGGCGACGTTCCCGCGCTCGAGGATCCGGCCCTGCGCCATGAACACGGCGCTGCCGCACAGATCGCGGATGAAGGACACGTTGTGCTCGACCACGCATACCGCCCGCCCCAGCGCCGCCTCCGCGCGGACGATTTCCCGCATCGTCTCGTAGGCCGCGCCCTCCACGCCCGCCATGGGCTCGTCCAGCAACAGCAGCGGCCCCTCGCTCATCAGCGCACGCGCCAGGCCGACAAGCTTCTGCTGTCCGAAGGTGATGTCGTTCACGTTCTGCCCGGCCATGCCCGCCATACCCATGCGCTCCAGGATGCGCAGCGCCCGTTCGCGCGCGCGCTGCTCGGCGCGGCGCAAGGCCGCCCGGGCGGCGACCAGCCGCCACAGGGATTCCCCCGGATAGTCGGTCGGCGCCACCAGCAGGTTCTCCAGCACGCTCAGCGAACCGAACAGGCGCATGTGCTGCCACGTCCGCGCCACGCCCGCGCGCGCCCGCTCGTGCAACGCCAGGCCGGACAACTGCCGGCCGTTGAGCGAGATGGAGCCGCTGTCGGCCGGAAACACGCCGGATATCAGATTGAACAGGGAGGTCTTGCCGGCGCCGTTCGGGCCGATCAGCCCCAGGATCTCGCCGGCCTTGAGATCCAGCGTGATCCCGTCCGCCACCACGACGCCGCCAAACCGTTTGCAGACGTTCCGCAGACTCAGCACCGCGCTCATCGCTGTACTCCCGAAGCAAGCCGCTTGCCGGCGGGCACCAGGCCCTGGGGTCGCAGGAACAGGAACAGAATGACCAGCGAAGTGAAGATAACGCCCTGCAAGGGTCCCATGATGGAGGGCGGCAGGTTCAGGAAGGTGATGCCCTCGGGCAGCAACAGCAGCAGCACCGCGCCCACCACCGGCCCGTACACGGATCCCATGCCGCCCACCACCACCATGGTCAGGATCATGGCCGACTGCAGGATCTGGAACTGGTCCGGCGTCAGATACTGGTAGTAATACGCATACAGGCCGCCCGCCAGTCCAGCCACCCCCGATCCCAGCGCGAAGATGGCGATCTTGATGTTCATGGCATTGCGGCCCAGCGCCAGGAACGCCAGCTCATCGTCGCGCATGGCCTGGATCGCCCTGCCATACGGCCCGCGCATCAGCGCGCGCAGGCTCCACACCACCGCCAGCGCCAGGCCCAGCGCGATGGCGGCGAACACCAGGCTGCGATTTCCCTTGACCACGTTGGGAATACCGCCCAGGCCGCTCGCGCCGCCCAGGAAGTCGATATTCTTGATGATCTCGATCAGTCCGAGCTGGAATCCGATGCTGGTGATGAGCAGGTAGTCGCCGGAGATACGCAGGGACGGCAGGGACAGCATGAACGACGCCAGCATCGCCACGACGAAGCCGGCCGCGACGCACAGGACAGGATGCAGACCGGCATGGATGCTCAATACGCCGACGGTGTAGGCGCCGAGGGCGAAGAAGATCGGATGCGCAATGCTGATCAGGCCGCCGAAACCGATGATCAGGTTGAAGCTGGACGCCAGGATCACATACAGGCCCACCAGAACCAGCAGCGACGCGACATATTCCATGAAAGACTCCCTTGCGATGATCAGCCGCGGGCCGCGGCGGAGCCGGGCGCGGGCCGCCGGCGGACAGGCAGCCGCAGGCGCACGCCCTGCGGGAAGAACAGGATCGTGACGAACAGCAGCGCGTAAAGAATCAGGCTCTGCCAGGCCGACGGGATCACGAGTATGCTGAATGCCCGCAGCAACCCCAACAGCACCGCGGCGATGGCCGCGCCGAACACATTGCCCATGCCGCCAAGCAGCGCCGCGATCACGGCGAACAGCATCATCTCCAACGGCGTGTTGGGCACCATGGCGGCGCGCGTGCCGAACAGATACATGGCCGCCGCGATCAGCACCGCGGCGATGACAAAGGTCAATGCGTAGACCCGCCGCACATTCACGCCGTAGAGCCGGCTGAGATGGGGATTGTCGGCCACCGCCGTCATGTATTGCCCGTGGCGGGTGCGGCGCATGATGAAAAAGAGCAGCGACATCAGCGCCAGCGTGGCGGCGATGGCCTTCAGATCCCATTCGCTAACCACCACCGAGCCGAAAACGTGCGAGGCGGAGATGAGCGAAGCCGCCAGCGAGACCGGCTCGGTGCCGGCGATCATGGCGAGCAGGTACTGCACCAGTTCCGACACCACCAGCGTGAAGATGAAGAAGGTCAGCGGCGGCGAATGGCGCTTGCGGAAGGTCTGCAGGCCGAAAACCTCCAGGGCCAGCGCCGCCGCCGTCGCCGCCGCCACGCCCAACGCCAGCGCCGCGTAGCCGGGCCAGCCCAGCTTCTGGACGGCCAGGTACATGGCGTAGTAGGCGATCCCCATGATCCCCGCCTGCGCGAAGTTCCATACCTTGACCACCTTCAGCACCAGCGCGAAGGCCGCGGCCAGCAGGACCGCATAACTCGAATTAGCCAGCCCGGTCCAGAGAATCTGCAGGAAAGTCTGAAAATCCAGCATCTGAGCTCCTCATGCCGCGAGCCATGTCGGCTCTCGGCGCCTTGCGCCTAGTCGACCGTGGCGACGGGGACGAACCCGCCGTTCTTGACCTCGAACAGGTACACCGGCTTCTTGACGCGGTGATCGGCGCCCACGCTCAGCCGGCCGGTCATGGGCAGGTCGAAGTTGGCGACCTCCACGAGCGCCTGGCGCATGTTCGGGCCGGTCAGCGGCTTGCCGGCCTTGAGCAGGTGGCCGTATAGCGCGGCGATCAGATGCGGCATGTCGTACAGGTACTGGGTATAGGGCAGGCCATTGGGCACCCGGCCTTCGCTGCGCTGCCAGCGCTGGACAAACTCGGCGATGCGCGGATTCTGTTCCGCCGAGGGCGCCAGCGCCGAGACCAGCAGGCCTTCCGCAGCCGCGCCCAGCTGCTGCAGGATCTTGGGGTTGTAGCCGGCGGAATAGGTGGAGATCGGCTGCTTGATGCCCAGCTGGCGCAGCTGCGCGACCACCTGCGGCAGATCGGCGATCAGGCCCTGGATGTAGATGATGTCCGGATTCGCGGTGCGCACCTTCAACAGGGCGCCCGTGTAATCGGTGGACTGCGCGTCGTAGGCCTCGTAGGCGACGACCTTGCCGCCGGCCTTTTCAAAGGCGTCGCGGTAAATCTTCGCTCCCTCCACGCCGCTGTCGTTGTGAATGTAGAGAACGGCCGCCCGCTCCTTCTTCAAGGTCTGGCGCGCGTATTGCGCCTGCGCCATCACATCGACGTCGGCCAAGGGATAGGTCGTGTAGATGTAGTCGCCCAGCCGGGCGATCTCGGGCGAATTCGCGCCCACGCTCAGGCCCAGCACTTCGCTGCGGTTGGCCACGGGGGCCACGGCCTTGACCACTGAGCTCCAGGCCGTGCCGAAGACCGGCACCTTGTCCACGTTGACCAGCCGGTTGACCGCGTTGATCCCCAGCCGCGGATCGGCCTGCGTATCCAGCAGGATCATTTCCAGCGGATGCCCGTCCACCCCGCCCTTGGCGTTGATGTCCTGCACGGCCCATTGCGCGGCCTTGGCCTGGTCGGCGCCGAACAGCGCCTGCGATCCCGTCAGCGGCATCGCCAGCCCGAACTTCAGCGCTTCCTTGCCCGCGGCGGGCTGCGCCCATGCGGCGGACGCGCCGAGCACGCAGGCGCCGCCCCATGCCAGAACGGCGGCCAGATATCTGTGGATGCGTTTCATGTTGCTCCCCTTTTATGGTGTCGTTGGCGACGCGGACGGCTCACTGGCCGATGTTCCGCAAACTGACGATGATGGATTCGGTGGTGCCCACGTCGGCGTACTTCTCCGACATGTCGAACAGATTGACGGCATGCGACACCGCGCTGCGGTCATAGACCGCATCCTCGGGCACGGCCACCTTGAAATTCAGCGAGAAGGCGTCGACCACGCTGCCGCGCACGCAGCCGCTGGTGGTGCAGCCCGTGACAACCAGCGTATCGGCGCGCAGGTCGATCAGATGGCTGGCGAGCGCCGTGCCGAAGAAGGCGCTGGGATGCTTCTTGGGCAGCAGCACATCGCCGTCGCGCGGCGCGACTTCCCGCACGAACTCGTAGCCGTGCGCGGGAATATTCATGATGGCGGGCACCTTTTCCGCCAGCCGACCGCCGTCGGTCGCCTGCTTGGGAGCCACGTGCGGATACAGCACCGGCCAGCCGCGCTCGCGGAATACATCCAGCAATTTCCGGATGTTCGTCACGGCGCGCCAGCCCGTGTCGCCGCAGCTGGTTGGAAACTCCTGGATCGCCTCCCAGAATGGCCGCGGCGTCGTGCCCACGGTGCGGTACTGCACGTCGATGATCAGCAGCGCCGGGCGCAGCCCCATGCCCGACGGCCTGCCGAAGCCCGCCGCGCGGTAGGCGCGCTGCGCCTCGTCGTCGATAATGCCGTCCCAAGGTCTCATTGCCCTTCCTCCCGTTGCGATTGCAGTTGGCGCGACAGATAGCGGCCGTGGCCGGGCTGGCCGACGATCTCGCCATCGCTCATGACGGTCACGCCGCGCACGATGGTGCGCACCGGCCAGCCCTTCAAGGTCCAGCCGTCGTACAGGCTGTAGTCGGAATAGGAACCCAGCTCCCGGGCACTCACGGTGCGCTCCTTGTCCAGGTCGACCAGCGTCAGGTCGGCGTCCGCGCCCACCCTCAGCGTGCCTTTGCCAGGCATCAGGTCAAAAATCCGGGCGGGGCTGCGCGTCAGCAGATCCGCGATGCGCGCCAGGCTCAGCCGCCCCTTGTGATAGCCCTCGGACAGCAGCACGGGCAGGATGGTCGCCGTGCCCGGAAAGCCCTGCGACGCCAGCCACAGCGGGCGTTCCTTGGTCGCTTTCTTGCGCGGCACATGATCGGAGGCGACCACGTCGATGCTGCCATCGCGCAGGCCCTCCCACATGGCGTCCACATCGTCGCGCGTGCGGAACGGCGGATTGGCCTTGCCCAGCGGCCCGATGTCGGCATCCTCGTCATGTGTCAGGTAGTGCGGGCAGGTCTCGACATGGACGCGGTCGTAGCGCTGCCGCCACTTGCGCACCTCGTCCAGGGCCATGCGGGTGCTCAGGTGCGGAATGTAGATGCTGGCCTTCAGGTGCTCGGCGAACATCATCGCGCGCACGCAATTCTCGGCCTCGGTGAAGGCTGGCTTGGAGGCCGACCAGTCCTTCAGGCTGTCGCGCCCCGCTTCCTGGAAGCGCTTGCGCAGACGATTGACGATCTCGATGTTCTCGGTATGGCAGACGACCTTGACGTCGCCCAGGCCCGCCGCCCGCGCCAGCAGATCGTAGAAATAGCCGTCGTCGGTGCCGTCCAGCCCCAGATAGCGTCCCTCTTCGCCCTTGAAATTCATGAAGTACTTGAACGAGGTGACGCCGTACCGGTGCACGTAGTCGCCCAGGTCCCGCACGTGCATCTCGTTGGCCACGCTGAAGTGAAAGCCGTAGTCCACATGGGCGCGGGCGCTGGCGTACTCCTGCTCGCGCCGAAAGACGTCGGCGTAGTCTTCGTTGTTAAGGAAATAGCCCAGCACCGTCGTGAAGCCCCCCTGTGCCGCATAGACGGTTTCGGTGGCGTACTCGGTGATCTTCTCGCCAAAGCCGAAATGCACATGGGCGTCGATCAGCCCGGGAAACACGTGCAGGCCGTGCGCGGACGCTTCCGGCACGCCCGCGCCGACCGGCGTGCCGGGCGCCAGCCGCGCGGCGATGCGGCCATCCAGGACCAGCAGATCCAGCGGGCACGCCTCATGCCGCGCGTCGACGACGGTGCCGCCTCGCAAGACGAAATCAGTGGACATCGGCTACTCCAGGCAAGAGGGAACAAAATGGGACAGGTCAGCCAGCGAGCCCGGCCGCGCGCCCGGCTCGTCGATCCGCAATGCCGCCAGACTCCGCGCCAGCCAGTCGGGGTCCAGGCCCACGCCGATGCACACCAAGCGCGAACGCGGATCCGCGTCGGGCCAGCGCTCGACCGGATCGGGCCGGTGAAAGACGGTACCGACGGTCTGCATGAAGACGAATGGCCGGTCCGTGTCGCGCATGCGCAGCAGCCCCTTGCAGCGCAGCAGGTCATGGCCGTAGAGGCCGGACACCAGATGCCACCAGGCGGCCAGGCCTGCCCAGGGAATCGTGTGGTCGATGTAAAAGCTCAAGGAAGAGGCGCCTGCGTGCGCGGCGTGCCGCAAGCCATGCTCGCGACCGGCATGGGGGTCATGCCGATCATTCGGCGCATGTGGGGCATGCCCGCCGCCCCCGGCCCCCGCAT
>NZ_JCBANH010000135.1:0-13867 GCF_059760925.1 Achromobacter sp. 1011791174 | reverse complement strand
GCTCCCGCCATCCGGCGCCGCCCGCCCCCCCGACCGCCATGATGTCCGTTTCGGGCCGATGCTGGTCTGCCGGCGCGCTCGCCTGGCCGGTCTGCGAGGATGAAAATGGCTGCGTGTCCTTTTAAAATCCATGTTTTGGAGCCCAGACCATGAAGCAGGCGCTGATCGTCATCGATGTCCAGGATTCCTTTCGGCAACGTCCGTTTTGGGACGAAACCGAGTACCCCGCGTTCGTGGCGCAGATCCAGCGCCTGATCGACGCCGCGACGTCCCAGGGCGTGCCAGTGCTGCAGGTTTTCCACACCAGCGTGTCGGACGATCCGGCCAACCCCTTCTCGCTGGCGTCCGGGCACGTCAAGACGCTGAAAGAGCTGAAGATCTCGCCTACCGCCGTGTTCCACAAGACCGTGCACTCCTCGCTCTACGCCAAGGGCCAGGACGGCGCGACGCTGCATGACTGGCTGCGAGATCACGATATCGGTGAAGTCATCGTCAGCGGCATCCGCACCGAGCAGTGCTGCGAGACCACTTCGCGCCATGCCAGCGACGCCGGCTTCAAGGTGATCTTCCCCACCGACGCCACCCTGACCTTCGCCATGCAGAGCCCGTCCGGCCGGCAATACACGCCCGCCGAGATCCGCGACCGCACCGAGCTGGTGCTGCAGGGCCGCTTCGCGCGGGTCTTGCGTGCCGCCGACGTGCTGGCGGCTTAGCATGTCGTCCCGCTGAAATACGCGAGCACACGCCATGATCCCGGTGTACTTCGTGCTGACGCGCGGCCTGGTGCTGCTGGACCTGGCCGGTCCGGCGGAAGCGTTCCGGGTGGCCGAAAGGCTGTGCCCCGGCACGTTCGCGCTGCATTTCTGCGGACCGGAGGCGGAGCTGGAATGCGGCCTGGCGGGGCTGCACCTGGCCCGCATCAAGCCGCTGCCGGCCAGATTGCCCGCCAACGCGCTGGTCATCGTTTCCGGCGTGGTCGGCACGCCGACGCGGCTGGACGATGCGCAGGCGCGCGCCATCATCGACTGGCTGACCGCGCGCCAACCGGCCGACGGCTTCACGCTGATGACGGTCTGCGCCGGCGCGCTGTTCGCGGCGGCCGCCGGCCTCACGCGCGGGCGCGAATGCACCACCCATCACGGCAGCCTGGCGCAGCTGGCGGCGCTGGATCCCAGCGCACGGATCCTCGACAACCGCATCTTCGTCGAGGACGGCGCGCTGGTCAGCAGCGCGGGCATCACGGCGGGCATCGATCTCGCGCTGCACATGGTGTCGCGCCACTGCGGCCCGCGCATCGCCTGCGAGGTCGCCCGTGAAATGCTGGTCTACCAGCGCCGCGCCGGCACGGATTCGGCCCTGTCGCCCTGGCTGGAACACCGCAGTCATCTGCATCCCGGCGTCCACAAGGTACAGGATGCGGTGGTGCGCAACCCGGCGGCGCCCTGGTCGGCGCAATCGCTGGCGCAGGAAGCCCATACCAGCGCGCGCCACCTGACCCGGCTGTTCCGCCTGCACGCGGGCTGCACGCCGATGGACTATCTTTATCAGATACGCGTCGCGCTGGCGCGCGACCTGCTGCGCGAAACCCGGCTGGACCTGGAGCGCGTGGCGGAGAAGGCGGGATTTGGCTCGGCCCAGCACATGCGGCGCGTGTGGCGTCGCTTCGAGCCGCGAACGCCCGGCATGGCGCGGCAGCAGCTGGCGGCCTGAAGCGGACCGTCGGCCTCGGGCGCCGACCTTGCCACGGCGCCCGAGCGGCGGCGTGACGACAACAGGCGGATCCGCTCAGTCCTTGCGCAGCTTGCCGGGCAGCAAGGGCCCCTGCATCTCGCGGATGGCTTCGACGAATTCGCCGATGTCCTCGAAACTCTTGTAGACCGAAGCAAAGCGCACGTAGGCCACCTTGTCGAGCTTGCGCAGCTCGTTCATGACCAGCTCGCCGATGTGCTCGGTGGGCACTTCGCGCTGCCCGCTGGCCCGCAACTGCTCTTCGATGCGGGAAACGGCGGCATCCACGTCGCCGGTACTGACGGGACGCTTGCGCAGCGCCAGGCTCAGGCTGGCGCGCAGCTTGGCCGGATCGTAGTCGCTGCGGCTGCCATTGCGCTTGACGACCGAGGGCAGCGCCAGCTCCACCCGTTCATAGGTAGTGAAGCGCTTGTCGCAGGACAGGCAACGGCGGCGGCGCCGGATGGCGTCGCCTTCTTCCGAGACGCGGCTGTCGACGACCTGCGTTTCGGGGTTGCCGCAAAATGGACACCGCATGTGTGATCCCTGAAGGCCGGATGGCAAGAATTAAGCATATTGTAACGATCCGTCCGGCGGAAATCGTCAATAGGGCTGAATTCGTCCCCGATATTTTTGCCAGCAACCGTGCGTCCGGCCAAAAACAAAGGGACGGCCCTTGCGGAACCGTCCCTTTTCATCCCCGCCGCCCGGTTTCCCGGGCGGACAGCGCAGGCGCTTACTTGCGGCCGTAGACCGGCAGGCGCGAGGTCAGTGCGTTGACCTTGGCGCGCACGGCGGCGATGTTGGCCTCGTCGCGCGGGTTGTCCAGCACGTCGGCGATCAGGTTGGCGGTCAGTTCGGCCTCGGCTTCGGTGAAGCCGCGGGTCGTCATGGCCGGCGTGCCCAGGCGGATGCCGCTGGTCACGAAGGGCTTTTCCGGATCATTCGGGATGGCGTTCTTGTTGACCGTGATGTGAGCCTGGCCCAGCACGGCTTCGGCTTCCTTGCCGGTGATGCCCTTGGCGCGCAGGTCAACCAGCATGACGTGGCTTTCGGTGCGGCCGGAAACGATGCGCAGGCCGCGCTTGACCAGCGTATCGGCCAGCACCTTGGCGTTCTTGACCACTTGCTGCGCGTAGTCCTTGAATTCCGGGGCCAGCGCTTCCTTGAAGGCCACGGCCTTGCCGGCGATGACATGCATCAGCGGGCCGCCCTGGATGCCGGGGAAGATCGCCGAGTTGATGATCTTCTCGTGTTCGGCCTTCATCATGATGACGCCGCCGCGCGGGCCGCGCAGCGACTTGTGCGTGGTCGAGGTGACGAAGTCTGCATGCGGAACCGGGTTGGGGTAGGCGCCGCCAGCGACCAGGCCCGCGTAGTGGGCGATGTCGACCATGAACAGCGCGCCGTTTTCACGGGCGATGCGGCCCATGCGCTCGAAGTCGATGTGCAGCGCGTAGGCCGAGGCGCCGGCCACGATCAGCTTGGGCTTGTGTTCCTTGGCCAGCTTTTCGACCTGGTCGTAGTTCAGGACTTCGTTTTCGTCCAGGCCATACGAGATGAAGTTGTACAGCTTGCCCGAGGCGTTGACCGACGCGCCGTGCGTCAGGTGGCCGCCTTCGGCCAGGCTCATGCCCAGCACGGTGTCGCCTGGCTTGAGCACGGCCATGTACACGCCCTGGTTGGCCTGCGAGCCCGAGTTGGGCTGCACATTGGCGGCTTCGGCGCCGAAGATCTGCTTCAGGCGATCGATGGCCAGCTGCTCGACCACGTCCACGTATTCGCAGCCGCCGTAGTAGCGCTTGCCGGGGTAGCCTTCGGCGTACTTGTTCGTGAGCTGCGTGCCCTGGGCTTCCATGACGGCGGGGCTGGCGTAGTTCTCGGACGCGATCAGCTCGATGTGCTGTTCCTGGCGCACGTCTTCCTTCTGGACGGCGGCCCAGACATCCGGGTCAGCCTTGGACAGGGTGAGGTTGCGGTCAAACATGACGGAGGGTTCCTGAGGCAGTAGAAGAGAAAAAACCGGGGAAAGGCTGGCCGGGGTAAACCCGGAGAATGGCGCTTAGTTTACCCCGTCGGGCGCGCGGAATTGCCCCCCATCTACCGGCAATCGGCGCAAAATGCCATGCACGGGCGCGAAAACCACGCGCGCCGTTCCGCCCCCTGAAACCGGCCTCAAGCCGCCTTGAGCAATTTTCATGCAAACCGCCACCCTCCTTACCTACTCGCTGGTCGCCGCCGTCAGCGTGGTCAGCCCCGGCCCCGCCACCATGCTCGCCATCCGCAATGGCGCGGCGGGCGGCGTGCGCGCCGTGCTGCCGTCGACGCTGGGGAACGTGACAGGGCTGTTCCTGCTGTCCGCCGCCGCCATGCTGGGACTGGGCGTGGTGCTGCAATCGTCGGCGCTGCTGTTCACGCTGGTGAAAGTCGCGGGCGCGGCCTATCTGCTCTACATCGGCCTGCGCCATCTGCTTGGCCGCTCGAATATCGCGCCGCCGCCCGAACAGGCCACGCAACAGGCGCCGCGCCGCGCCAGCCGTCTGTACCTTGAAGCGGCGCTGGTGGCGACGATGAATCCCAAGCCCATCCTGTTCTTCACCGCGCTGTTCCCGCAATTCCTGAACGCGAGCGAACCGCTGCTGCCGCAGTTCCTCATCCTGACGGGCATCTTCATGGGCATGTCGCTGGTCTCGCTGCTGGCCTATGGCGCGCTGGCCCATCGCGCGCGGCGGCTGCTGCGCCAGCCGCGCATCGTGACCTGGCTCAACCGGCTGGTGGGCTCGATCTTCGTGAGCTTCGGCGTGGCGCTGCTGCGCTTGAAACGCGCGGCGGGCTGATGCGCGCGGATGGACGCCGGCTCGGGCCTCCGCCCGACCGGCAGCCGCGGCCGCAATGGATCGCCCCAATTGAAAACGCCCTGCCGCCGGACGGATCCGACGACAGGGCGTGATCGGCCCGCGCGGGGCGTCAGGAGGCCGAGGTGGCCCCGATCTGCTTGGGCGCGAGGGCAGGGTTGAGCGTGTAGGTGCCGGTCAGCGAAGCCTGGGCCAGCACATGCTTCTGGATCGCGCGCAGCGCATCCTCGCCGGTGAAGGACCCTTGCAGGCCCAGCGTGGCCACGTCCAGCGCATACAACGTGAACACGTAGCGGTGGACCAGCGCGTCGTTCCAGGGCGGGCACGGGCCGTCATAGCCGAAATAGTCGCCGCTCATGTCGTGGTCGCTGGCGAACCAGGACGTGTAGGAGTTGACACCCTGGCGCGCGCCAAGCGGCGCCAACGGGCCGCCCTTGCCGCGCGGCGTGATGCCATTGGAAAAGGCGCCCTCGTCGATTTCGCGCAGGTCGGCGGGCAGGTCCACCAGCACCCAATGGAAGAAATCGACGCGCGGCAGGCTGGCGGGCACTTCGCGGCCCTCCTGGTTGACGTCGTCGGGAACTGACGGCACGTCCGGATCGTGGCAGATCAGCGCGAAGGACTGCGTGCCGGCCGGCGCGTCGTCCCAGGAAAACTGCGGATTGAAGTTATCAGCCAGCGCGACGTGCGATTGCGCGTCGATCCTGCCGAAGGCGTAGCGCTCGGGAATCGACTCGGTATCGGAAAAGGACAAACTCAAAAGCTTCATGTCGTGCTCCTCAATGTGCCGCACAGGACGCCCGGGTCCTCGGCCCTGGCTCCCAGCGTATCAAATCTCCGCAGCCACCGGATCAAGCGATCTTCGCAAAATCACGACTTCACGGTAACACGGGCGAATTTGCGCTTGCCTACCTGCACCACATAAGTGCCGGCGGGCAATTGCAACGATTTGTCCTCGACGCGGTCGCCGTCCACCCGCACGCCGCCCTGCTCCACGTTGCGCTGGGCTTCGGAGCCCGACGCCACCAGGCCGGCCTCGCGCAGCAGCTTCAGGATGCCCACCGGCGCGCCGGCGACGTTCACTTCGGGCATGTCGTCCGGGATGGCGCCGTCGCGGAAACGCGCCTCGAAGGAAGCCAGCGCCTCTTCGGCCGCGCGGGCCGAATGGAAGCGGGTGATGATCTCCTGGGCCAGCAGGACCTTGGCGTCGCGCGGATTGCGGCCGGCCTCGGTCTCGGCCTTGAGCGCGGCGATGTCTTCCAGCGAGCGGAACGACAGCAGTTCGAAGTAACGCCACATCAGCGTGTCGGAGATCGACATGAGCTTGCCGAACATCGAATCCGGCGACTCGGAAATGCCGATGTAGTTGCCCTTGGATTTGGACATCTTTTCGACGCCATCCGTCCCCACCAGCAGCGGCATGGTCAGGATGCACTGCGGCTCCTGGCCATATTCCTTCTGCAGCTCGCGCCCGACCAGCAGGTTGAACTTCTGATCGGTGCCCCCCAGCTCCAGATCGGATTTCAGCGCCACCGAGTCATAGCCCTGCATCAGCGGATACAGGAATTCATGCACCGAGATCGGCACGCCGCCCTTGAAGCGCTTGGTGAAGTCCTCGCGCTCCATCATGCGCGCCACCGTGTAACGCGAGGCCAGCTGGATCATGCCGCGCGCGCCCAGCGGGTCACACCACTCGGAGTTGTAACGGATCTCGGTCTTGGCCGGGTCCAGCACCAGGCTGGCCTGCGCGTAGTAGGTCTTGGCGTTGGCCTCGATCTGCTCGCGGGTCAGCGGCGGGCGGGTGCTGTTGCGGCCGCTGGGATCGCCGATGGTCGAGGTGAAGTCGCCGATCAGGAAGATGACCGTGTGGCCCAGGTCCTGCAGCTGGCGCATCTTGTTCAACACCACCGTGTGGCCCAGGTGGATGTCCGGCGCGGTCGGATCCAGCCCCAGCTTGATGCGCAGCGGCACGCCGGTGGCGCGGCTGCGGGCCAGCTTGCGGGCGAACTCCGATTCGACCAGCAGTTCGTCGCAGCCGCGCTTGGCGATGCGCAGGTCGGCTTCGACTTCGGGGGTGATGGGGGCAGCTGCGATGGGGGCTTCTGAGGAGGACATTTCCGGGGGGACCAAGACGGCTTCGGCCGATAAAAGGTGTAAAAAGTGACGAAAACTATCGAAAATTCTAGCTGAATCAGCTAGGATACCGCCCTAATCATACGCAACTGTCATATATACGCAGTTGTCGTCCGGTCTGTCACCTGCTGTTCACAAGTTGCGCCCCGCGCCAGCCCTTGCCCCGGATAACGTGGCGCGCGGGGGCCGTTCGTGTCACGCACCCTGCGAGTCCCAGCTACCTGAGAGGGTTTTTTCACGATGAATCGTGGCCTCCACGACATTGCGAACCGCTTCAAGCGCAAAACCGCAGCGTCGCTCTCGCCCGTCGAGCCCAAGCCGCGCTCCGGGATTGTCAGCCGCACGCTGCTGGTCACCGCGATCGGCCTGTTCGCCGGCGCTGCCGCGCTGGGCATGGTGCAGCATCCCGATCGCTCCGACATCCCCTCCGCCCGCATCATCCAGAGCGTCCTGCCCCTGACCGCCGAACAGGTCGAAGTCAGCACGCCGAGCGCCGCGCCCTACATCAGCGAAACCCGCATCCGCGCGGGCGACACGCTGGCCGCGGTGCTGCAGCGCCTGGAACTGGACGCGCCGGAACTGCAAACCTTCCTCACCCACGACGCCAGCGCCCGCAGCATCTACAAGCTCTATCCGGGCCGCTCGGTCCAGGCGGCGACCGACGAAGACGGCAACCTGATCTGGCTGCGCTACATCCACACGCCCGGCAACGAGACCGACGGCCAGGTCGTCACCCGCATGCTGCACGTGGCCCCGGCCGGCAACAGCTACAAGGCCGAGGAAATCACCGAGAGCACCGATCGCCAGACCCGCGTCGCGGTCGGCACCATCCGCTCCTCGCTGTTCGGCGCCACCGATGCTGCCGGCATCCCCGATTCCGTCACGCTGCAGATGGCCGACATCCTCAGCGC
Organism: Achromobacter sp. 1011791174; assembly: GCF_059760925.1. Lineage (NCBI taxonomy): Bacteria > Pseudomonadati > Pseudomonadota > Betaproteobacteria > Burkholderiales > Alcaligenaceae > Achromobacter > Achromobacter sp. 1011791174. The sequence continues at coordinate 6,240 of NZ_JCBANH010000135.1, read as the reverse complement.
CAAGATCGACTTCCTGCGCGACCTGCGGCAGGGCGACCAGTTCCGCGTGGTCTACGAAGTGCGCTCGCACGACGGCCGCTATGCCGGCGCCGGACGCGTGCTGGCGCTGGAGTTCATCAACGGCGAGAAGACCTACAACGCCGTCTGGTTCAGCCCCGACGGCAAGAGCGGCTCGTATTACGATTTCGACGGCACCAGCCTGCGCGGCGCCTTCCTTCGCACCGCCCTGAAGTTCAGCCGCATCAGCTCGACCTTCGGCATGCGCATGCACCCCATCCACAAGACCTGGACGGGGCACAAGGGCGTGGACTACGCCGCGCCGTCGGGCACGCCGATCCATTCCACGGCTGACGGCACGGTGGAATTCTCGGGCTGGCAGAACGGCTACGGCAACGTGGTCATCGTCAAGCACCACGGCAAATACTCGACGCTGTACGCGCACCAGAGCCGCATCGCCGAAGGCATCACCAAGGGCTCCAAGATCTCCCAGGGCCAGCTGCTCGGCTACGTGGGCGCCACCGGCTGGGCCACGGGCCCGCACCTGCACTACGAATTCCGCGTGGACAACCAACCCATCGACCCGCTGTCGGTGGACCTGCCCGTGGCCCGCACGCTGGAGCCCGCGGAAATCCGCGCCTTCAAGCAGGCCGTGGCGCCGTACCAGCAGCAGATCCAGCTGCTGACGGAATTCCAGCAGACCCTGCCCGACGCGCTGACCAACGTGGCCAGCCGCTGAGCGCGCGAACATGAGCGCTTCCGGCGGCCCGCGCGATTCCCAGCCCGGCCGCCTCCAGGCGGCGGGCGCCGGCCCACGGCCAGCCGCCGCAGGTGCTGGCCAGCGCCAGCCTGGACATGCCCTCCGCCCTGCGCGCCGAGCTGCTGGCGCTGAACCAAGCCGGCGCCGACGAACTGGCGCGCGCCGCGCTGGCGGCCAATGCGCTGGCGCGTCTCTATGCCGACACAGCCGCCCGCCTGCTCGACGCATCCGGCGTCGCGCCGCGCGATGTAATCGCCATCGGCGTCCACGGACAAACCGTGCGCCACCGGCCCGACAGCGGCTATACCGTGCAATTGAACGCCCCGGCGCTCCTGGCCGAGCTGAGCGGCATCGACGTGGTGGCCGATTTCCGCAGCCGCGACGTGGCCGCCGGCGGCCAGGGCGCGCCGCTGGTGCCGCCCTTTCATGCGGCGATCTTCGGCGCGCCACAGGCGCGCGCGGTGCTGAACCTGGGCGGCATCGCCAACGTCACGCTGCTTGCGCCCGGCGCGCCGGTGCGCGGCTTCGACACCGGCCCCGCCAATGTGCTGCTGGACGGATGGTGCCAGCGCCACCTGAACCAGCCCTTTGACGCCGACGGCCGCTGGGCGGCCAGCGGCCAGGTGCTGGCGCCGCTGCTCGAGGCGTTGATCGCGGGCGAACCCTGGTTCGCCCTGCCGCCACCCAAGTCCACCGGGCGCGATCTCTTCAACATGCGCTGGCTGGACGACCGGCTGGCGGCCTGCGACGGCCCGCGCCCGGCGCCTGAGGACGTGCAGGCCACATTGCAGCGCCTGACGGCCAGGACCGTGGCCAACGCCATTGACGCGGCCGCCGCTGGCGTGACCGAGATCTATGTCTGCGGCGGCGGCGCGCGCAACGGCGCGCTGATGCGCGAACTGGCGTACTGCCTGCAACGGCCCGTCCATCCGACCGATGCGCTCGGCGTGCCGGCCCAGCAGGTCGAGGCGCTGGCCTTCGCCTGGCTGGCGCACCGCTTTACGGAACGCCGCCCCGCCGGACTGCCCGACGTGACCGGCGCGCGCGGTCCGCGCATCCTGGGCGCGCTCTATCCGGCCTGATTGCCCAAAACAAAAAACCCTTCGGCAAGCCGAAGGGTTTTTTAATGAGCTGACGCTCAGGGCGCGATCAGACCGAGAACGACGAACCGCAACCGCAAGTCGTGCTGGCGTTGGGATTGCGGATGACGAACTGCGAGCCCTCGATGTCTTCCTTGTAGTCGATCTCGGCGCCGACCAGATACTGGAAGCTCATCGGGTCGACCAGCAGCTGCACGCCAGCCTTGTCGAGCACGGTGTCGTCTTCGTTGACGACTTCATCAAAGGTGAAGCCGTACTGGAAACCCGAACAGCCGCCGCCTTGCACGAAGACGCGCAGCTTCAGCTCGGGGTTGCCTTCCTCGGCCAGCAGGTCCTTGACCTTGGCGGCCGCCGAGTCGGTAAAGACCAGGGGAGCAGGCGGCGGGGCCTGCAGGTCGACGGTTTCGGTCACTGCATTCATGGTTCACTCCTGGCCGTTGAGGCCGAATTTCGGTGAGCGGCGTCGCCACTCGTATGCTGTCACTATAGCGCAGCCCCGGGCCGGACTCAAAGTTCGAGCTTGACGCTGCGGGTCGCGCGCACCGTATCGCCTTCGAGCACGGTGATGGTCACGCTTTCGGGGACAAAACCCTCGGGCAAGGCCAGCATGCCCTGGCTGCGTTGATACTGGTCGAACTGCAAGGCCAGTCCGGCGGCGACACCATCGGGCGCCGGCGTCGTTTCCGACTTGACCTGCATGGGCGCGAGCTCGACGGTCACGGTCTCGCCCTTGAGCGTGCCGACCGCCTGGAAGCGCAGCGCACCCGAAAACGGCGCGCCGCCATTGCGGCCGCTGCGCATCAGCAGCACCTTGTAGCGCAGGCCCTGCCCGGCGCGCTCGACCTGCGCGCCGCGTATATCGACCGAGCCTTCCGGCCCGGGCGGCAGCAGCTGCTCATAGAACGCCAGTTGGTCGCGCACGCGGCCGACCTCGGCCTGGGCGGCGCGCAACTGCGTTTCCAGCTCCTGCCGCGCGGCCCGCTCGATCACCAGTTCGCCATCGGCCGCGTCCAGCTGGCCCTGGGTGAAACGCAGCTGCGTGCGCTGCTGGCGCATCGCCTCTTCCTGCGCGCTGCTCGGCAGGGGATCCGAAGCAGCCGCCGCCACGCTCGCGCGCGCCTGATGGCGGACGTAGAGACTGGTCCCCGCGACGCCCAGCGCGACGCCTAACGCGAGCGCGATGCCGACGCGCGCCAGTCCGCGAGGACGGCGCGATTGCGAAGCGATGGGAGAATCGTTGGACATGGCACTCGGAAGGGCGGCCAGCCGCCCTTCCGGCAATGCATCAGGGCAGGATCGCGACCTGGTCCAGGCCGGTGGATTCCGCGAAGCCGAACATCAGGTTCATGTTCTGCACGGCCTGGCCGGCGGCGCCCTTGACCAGGTTGTCCTGCACCACCATCACGATCAGCTGGTCGCCATTGCCCGGGCGCGACAGCGCGATGCGCAGGTTGTTGGACGCGCGCACCGAGCGGGTTTCCGGCAGGCTGCCGGCCGGCATCACGTCGACAAAGGCCTCGTCGGCATAACGCTGCTCGAACAGGGCCTGGAAGTCCGTGTCGCGCGCCTCGGGCAGGATGCGGGCGTAGAGGGTGGAGTACATGCCGCGAATCATGGGCACCAGGTGCGGCACGAAGGTCAGGCCGACCTTGCCGCCAGCGATCTTCTCCAGCTGCGAAACGATTTCCGGATGATGGCGGTGGCCCGCCACGCCATAGGCCTTGAAGTTGTCGGAGGCCTCGGAGAACAGCGAGCCCACCTCCGCCTTGCGGCCCGCGCCGGACACGCCCGACTTGCAGTCCGCGATCAGGGTCTGCGCGTCGATCAGCTTCTTGCCGCCTTCCAGCAGCGGAGCCAGGCCCAGCAGCACCGTGGTCGGGTAGCAGCCCGGATTGCCGATCACGCGGGCCTTGGAGATGGCTTCACGGTTCAGCTCGACCAGGCCGTACTGGGACTCGGCCAGCACTTCCGGGCAGGTATGGGGAATCTTGTACCAGCGCTCGAACGTGGGGATGTCCTGCAGGCGGAAATCGGCGGCCAGGTCGATCACGCGGGTGCCGGCGGCGATCAGCTCGGGCGCCTGCGCCATGGCCACGCCATGGGGCGTGGCGAAGAACACCACGTCGCAATCGGTCAGCGAGGCCTTTTCGGGCGCGGAGAAAGCGATCTTCACGCGGCCGCGCAGGTTCGGGTACATATCGGCCACCGGCAGCCCGTCTTCCTTGCGGGACGTGATGGCGGTCAATTCCACATTCGGGTGCTGCGACAGCAGGCGCAGCAGCTCGACGCCGGTGTAGCCGGTGCCGCCGACGATGCCAACCTTGATACGGGTGTTCGATGCTTGGGCCATGATGGATATGAACTCTACGTGGAACGAAACGTGATTGTATCGCCCGACAATCGCGGGCAGGCGGAGCGGCGGCCCCAAATGAAAAAAGCCCGCCGTAGCGGGCTTTTTTCTGCAGGCATCAGCGCTTGCTGAACTGCTTGCGACGACGGGCCTTGCGGAAGCCGACCTTCTTGCGTTCGACTTCGCGGGCATCGCGGGTCACGAAACCAGCTTGCGACAGCGCGGGCTTCAGGGTCGCGTCGTAGTCGATCAGGGCACGCGTGATGCCGTGACGGACTGCGCCGGCCTGGCCGGTTTCACCGCCGCCGTGCACGTTGACCTTGATGTCGAACGATTCCAGGTGGCCGGTCAGTTCCAGCGGCTGGCGCACGACCATGCGGCCGGTTTCACGAGCGAAGAACTCGTCGACGGGCTTGCCGTTGACGACGATCTTGCCGGTGCCCTTCTTGATGAAAACGCGAGCCACCGAGGTTTTGCGACGGCCGGTTCCGTAGTTCCAGTTACCGATCATGGCGTTTCCTTAGATATCCAGCGTCTTGGGCTGCTGGGCGGTGTGCGGGTGCTCGGCACCGGCGTACACCTTCAGTTTCTTGATCATCGCGTAGCCCAGCGGACCCTTGGGCAGCATGCCCTTGACAGCCTTCTGGATGGCGCGGCCGGGAAAACGCTCTTGCATTTTCTCGAAGTTCGTTTCGCGGATACCGCCCGGGTACGTGGTGTGGCGGAAGTACTTCTTGTCCTTCGCCTTCGTGCCGGTAACGACGATATCGGAAGCGTTGATGATGACGATGTAATCGCCAGTATCAACGTGCGGCGTGAATTCAGGTTTGTGCTTGCCACGCAGACGACGTGCGACTTCGCTGGCCACACGACCGAGGACTTTGCCCTTGGCGTCGATCACAAACCAGTCACGTTGGACTTCATGCGGCTTGGCCACAAAGGTCTTCATGATGGTTCCTAAGAAGAAAAATGATTCCGCCGGCGGGCGTATCCCTGCCAGCGCTTCCTTCCCCCGACTAGGCCGTGATTCCCGAGAAAACCCTGGAATTTCAAGCCTCTATCAGCATCCCGCCTAAGCGTTATTACCCGCCCGTGCAATAGCCAAAATGAGGGAAAGCCTGTGATTCTAACACAGCTGCTCAAAAAATGGGCAAGCCAGGAGGCGACGGCCTTCCGCATCCGCCCCCGTCCTCACCGGGACGGCTCGCGGGGGCAGCCAGACGAAAGGGCTTCATATAAAAGGGACAACCCTCACTGGACGGAATGCCTGCCTGGCGGCGCCTGCCCTGACAGGCGGCAGACGTCCCGCCAGACAGCGGCCGGCGCGCGCAACCTGAACCGCGCGCGCCCCGGCAAGATCCGGTCAGGCGCCCAGATAGGCTTCCAGCACCCGAGGATGGCCCAGCAGCTCGCGGCCGGTGCCGCTCAGCGCCATGGCGCCGTTTTCCAGCACATAGCCGTGCTGGGCGATCTTCAGCGCCTGGCGCACGTTCTGCTCGACCAGGAACAGGGTCAGGCCGTCGGCGTTGATGGCGCGCAGCGAACGGAATATCTCCTGCACCACGATGGGCGCCAGGCCCATCGACGGCTCGTCCAGCAGCAACAGGCGCGGCTTGGCCATCAACGCGCGGCCGATGGCCAGCATCTGCTGCTCGCCGCCGGACAGGTTGCCGGCCATGCCGTTGATCCGCTCCTTCAGGCGGGGGAACAGATTGAAGACATACTCCAGATCCGAGCCCACGTTCTTCAGGCCGCGGCGGTAGGCGCCCAGCTCCAGGTTCTCCAGCACCGTCATGGTGGTGAGGATGGCCCGGCCTTCCGGCACCTGCACGATGCCGCGCGCGACCAGCTGGTGCGGCGGCAGGTTGGTGATGTCCTCGCCCTCGAAGCTGATGCGGCCGCTCGCCTTGGGCAGCAGCCCGGACAGCGCCAGCAGCGTGGTGGACTTGCCGGCGCCGTGGTCCAGGCCCTGGCCGACGCCAAGCCTGACGCCATCTTCAACGTGCTGTTCGCCGCCGACCTGACGCGCTTCG
>NZ_JCBANH010000134.1:0-14096 GCF_059760925.1 Achromobacter sp. 1011791174 | reverse complement strand
GGGTCCGGCGGCGTTTTCGTATTCGTGCTTGCCGCCATGTCACCCGCAGGGGCGCGGCATGCGTCGGCTTATCGGGAGGCCGCGCGGGCCGAGGCCACCATGTGGTCGTCCAGGCGGCGGGCGCCGTTGTAGCGCTTGGCCCAGTACGCCATGGTCATGTTCTCGACGCGGACCACGCCGCCGGCGCTGGGGGAGTGAACGAAACGGTCGTCACCCAGGTAGATGCCAACGTGCGAATAGCGGCGGCCCAGCGTGTTGAAGAAGACCAGGTCGCCGGCCTTGAGCTCGTTCTTGTTGATCGAGGTGCCGTGCTGGGCGATCTCGGCGGCGTTGCGGGGCAGCTTCAGGCCGAGCGAACGCTGGGCGGTGTACGAAACCAGGCCGCTGCAATCGAAACCGGTATCGGGGGAGTTGCCGCCGAAGCGGTAGCGGATGCCCAGGTAGGTCAGGGCTTCGCTGACCAGGGCGTTGTCGCTGTCCACGCCGGTCTGGGCCTGCTGGCGGCGTTCGCGCTTGAACTTCTGCACCACCAGCATGCCGATGGGATCATCGGCCGTGGCGACCCATTCCATCTCGTAGGGATCGATCTCGGACGTATGGGCGGTTGACTTCTGATTGGTGCTTGCACAACCCGCCAAACCCGCGACACATGCCGCCAGGGCCAGCAACCGGATACGTCGGATTGCCTGGCCAGTGGATGAATTGAGTCGCGAGCTTACGGAGTGTCGATGCATTCGCCTGGGGAAGATGCACTGCGTTTAGCGTCGATTGCGCGCAAAAGCGCGGAAATCGGCTGATAAATACAGCGAATCAACGTTATGTTGTCTACAACTTCGCGGGGATTCTACCAAACTTTTAAGACTGGTTCGTTACTGTAACCAGCCCGGCGCCCGTGCGGCGTAGACGCGTGGCAGAATTTTTTGACCTGCGGCAAGCCTCGTGCAAGGTTTGCCCACCAGAATGACCCAAAAGCTTGAAGCAAAAAGCAATCAGCCAAAAGGCGTATGCACGATAACAGGAGACAACCATGCAAAAAACCAGGGATTTCCATTACCGATCGATACACGACCGGGACGCTTTCTGGCGCGAGCAGGCCGGCCGGGTGCATTGGGAAACGCCGTTCGAGTCCGTGCTGGACTTCTCCCGGCCGCCCTTCGCCAAGTGGTTCGTGGGCGGCAAGACCAATCTCTGTTACAACGCCGTCGACCGGTGGCTGCCCACGCAGGCGGAAGATCCGGCGCTGATCTGGGTGTCCACCGAGGTGGACCGCGAACGGGTCTATACGCGCCAGGATGTCTATGAAGAGGTCAACGCCGCCGCCATGCTCAAGGAACTGGGCGTGGAACGCGGCGACCGCGTCCTGCTGTACATGCCCATGGTGCCGGAGGCCGTCTTCACCATGCTGGCCTGCGCCCGCATCGGCGCGGTGCATTCGGTGGTGTTCGGCGGCTTCGCCTCGGTCAACCTGGCGCAGCGCATCGACGATGCCGCGCCCAAGGTGATCGTGTGCACCGACGGCGGTTCGCGCGCGGGCAAGGTCGTGCCCTACAAGCCGCTGCTGGACCGGGCCCTGGGCCTGTGCAAGACCCCGCCGGCCGCCGTGGTGGTGTTCGACCGTGGGCTGGCGCCCTTCGAGCCGGTGGCGGGGCGCGACCTGGACTACGCCACGCTGCGCGCCCGGCATCAGGGCGCGCGGGTGCCGGTGGCCTGGCTGGAGTCGTCCGAACCCAGCTATATCCTGTACACGTCAGGCACGACCGGCAAGCCCAAGGGCGTGCAGCGCGACACCGGCGGCTATGCCGTGGCGCTGGCTTCTTCCATGGAGTACCTGTTCAACGGCAAGCCGGGCGACACGTACTTCTGCACCAGCGACATCGGCTGGGTGGTGGGGCACTCGTACATCATCTATGGCCCGCTGATCGGCGGGCAGGCCACCATCCTGTACGAAGGCACGCCGGTGCGGCCGGACGGCGCCATCCTGTGGAAGCTGGTGGAAAAGTACCGGGTCAACACGCTGTTCTCGGCGCCGACCGCGGTGCGCGTGCTCAAGCGCCAGGATCCGGCCCTGCTGAAAAAGCACGACCTGTCCTCGCTGCGCGCCGTGTACCTGGCTGGCGAACCGCTGGACGAGCCCACCGCGCAATGGATCTCCCAGGGGCTAGGCAAGCCCATCATCGACAACTACTGGCAGACCGAATCGGGCTGGCCGATCCTGTCGGCCCAGCCCGGCGTGGAAAGCGTGCCGACGCGTTTCGGCAGTCCCTCGTTCCCGGTGTATGGCTTTGACGCCCGCATCGTCAGCGAGACCACCGGCGAGGATCTCGGTCCCGACCAGAAGGGCGTGGTCGCCATCATGCCGCCCTTGCCGCCGGGCGCGATGTCCACGATCTGGGGCGACGACGAGCGCTTCGTCCAGACCTATTTCACGTCCATCCCCGGCCGCCAGGCCTATTCGACCTTCGACTGGGGGCTGGTGGACGAGGACGGCTACTGGTTCATCCTGGGCCGCACCGACGACGTCATCAACGTGGCCGGTCATCGCCTGGGCACGCGCGAGATCGAGGAATCTGTCAACAGCCACGCGGCCATCGCCGAGTGCGCCGTGGTCGGCGTGGCCGACGCGCTCAAGGGGCAGGTGGCCATGGCCTTCGCCGTGCTGAAGAATCCCGCCGGCGCCGAGACGCAGGAGGGCGCGCGGCAACTGGAAGGCGATATCATGCGGCTGGTGGAAGATCAGCTGGGAGCCGTGGCGAAGCCGGCCAGGATCCGGTTCGTGGGCGCGCTGCCCAAGACCCGGTCGGGCAAGGTGCTGCGGCGCGCGATCGTCGCCGTGTGCGAGGGACGCGATCCCGGAGACCTGACCACCATAGAAGATCCCACCGCCCTGGAACAGATTAAGGAATCGCTGCAATGAACACCAAACCCGTGCTGAGCGCCGAAGACGTCAAGAAGATCCTGGCCGCGGCCGAAGCCCATGCCCTGCAGAACAAGTGGGCGGTGACCATCGCCGTGTCGGACGACGGCGGTCACCTGCTGGGCATGCTGCGCCTGGACGGGGCGGCGCCGATCTCCTCGCACATCGCGCCGGCCAAGGCCAAGACCGCCGCGCTGGGCCGCCGCGAGTCGCGCGTGTACGAAGAGATCATCAACAACGGCCGTTATTCCTTCCTGTCGGCGCCGCTGCTCGAAGGCATGCTGGAAGGCGGCGTGCCGGTCGTGGCCGATGGCCATGTGGTCGGCGCCGTCGGCGTGTCGGGCGTGAAGTCCAGCGAGGACGCCCAGATCGCCCAGGCCGGCATCGCCGCCCTGGGACTATGAGCGACAGCCGCAATACGGAACCGCCGCAGGGCGGTTCCGGCGCCGTGGATACGGGGGGCGACAGCCTCCTGAATCCCGGCGTGGCCAAGCGCGAGGTCTGGGCCTGGGCCATGTATGACTTCGCCAATTCCGGCTACACCACCGTCATCCTCACGGCGGTGTTCAGCACCTATTTCGTCGGTGTGGTGGGGGCGCGTGCGTCCTGGGCCACGCTGGCCTGGACGGCGGCGCTGTCGCTGTCCTACCTGCTCATCATGCTGACCATGCCGACGCTGGGCGCCCGCGCCGACGCGCGCGCGGCCAAGCGGCGGCTACTGTTCGCCAGCACTGTCGGCTGCGTCGGCGCCACGCTGGCGCTGACCCAGGCCGGGCCGGGCGATGTCTGGCTGGCGCTGGTCGCCATCGTCATTTCGAACTACTGCTATTGCGTGGGCGAATCCGTGGTCGCGGCGTTCCTGCCGGAACTGGCCGGGCCCGCCGCGCTGGGGCGCGTGTCGGGCTGGGGCTGGAGCTTCGGCTATTGCGGCGGCATGCTGACGCTGGGGCTGTCGCTGGTCGTTGTGACGCAGGCCGAGGCCCGCGGCATGACCGCCGAGCATTTCGTGCCCTGGGTCATCGTGGTCACCTGCTCGGTGTTCGCGCTGGCCGCCCTGCCGTCCTTTTTCCTGCTGCGCGAGCGCGCGCGTCCGGGCCAGGCGCAGCCCGCCATGGATCTGCTGCGGCGGCTGGCCTATGCCTGGCGCGAGACGGGCACGCACTTTCCGGAGTTCCGCCGGCTGTTGATGTGCATCGCCTGCTATCAGGCCGGTATCTCGGTGGTGATCACGCTGTCGGCGGTGTATGCCTCGGAAGTGATGGGCTTCACCACGCCGCAGATCATGCTGCTGGTCTTCACCGTGAACATCGGCGCCGCGGCCGGCGCCTTCTCGTTCGGTTACGTGCAGGATCGCATCGGCCACAAGCGCGCGCTGGCCATCACGCTGTGCGGCTGGATCCTGATGGTGCTGGTGGCCTATGCGGCCGTGACCGCGCCGGTGTTCTGGATCGCGGCCACGCTGGCCGGCCTGTGCATGGGCACCACGCAGAGCGCGGGCCGCGCCATGACGGGGGCGCTGGCGCCGGCCGGCCGCCTGGCGGAATTCTTTTCGCTGTGGACCTTCGCCGTGCAGCTGGCCGCCGTGATCGGGCCGCTGACCTACGGCCTGGTGACCTGGGCCACCCATGGCAACCACCGGCTCGCGATCCTGGTGACCGGGCTGTTCTTCGTCGGCGGCCTGGCGCTGCTGTCGCGCGTGGACATGGCGCGCGGCCTGGCGCGTCGAGGGCAGGGCGCCGCCGCCTGAGCGACGCCATCGGCGCCACATCGGAGCGTCGCGGCTGCTATCCTTACGAACTGTGCCCGGCGACGCCGCCGGGCACAGTTGCGCATAAGCTGTCGCTTGTCGATGCCGCCAGTCCTTTTCGCACTCCCCGCCTCGCGCGTCCGCGGCCATGCCGGTCCGGGCGTGAGTTCCGGCCCGCATTTTGCGTAAGGTGCCCGTAAGAGCGTGGCGATACGGTTGCGGGTGAGTAGAAAAAGAGCAGCATCAACAACAGAATCACCGATTGGAGACAAAGATCATGTCGAATGCCATTGAGTCCGTCCTGGTGGAAACCCGGGTCTTTCCGCCGCCCGAGCGCGCTTCGCAAGGCGCCTCGATCCCGAGCATGGACGCCTACAAGGAATTGTGCGCCCAGGTCGAGAACGACTTTGACGGATTCTGGGCCGGCCAGGCCCGCGCCAACCTGAAGTGGACCAAGCCCTTCACCCAGGTGCTGGATGAGTCCGACGCCCCGTTCTACCGCTGGTTCGGCGACGGCGAGCTGAACGTCTCGGCCAACTGTCTGGACGTGCACCTGACCAATGGCAACGCCGACAAGACCGCGATCATTTTCGAAGCCGACGACGGCAAGGTCGACCGCGTCACCTACCGCGAACTGCTGGCCCGCGTGTGCCGCTTCGCCAATGGCCTGGCCAAGCTGGGCTACAAGAAGGGTGACCGCGCCATCATCTACATGCCCATGTCGATCGAGGCGGTGGTCGCCATGCAGGCCTGCGCGCGCCTGGGCGTGACGCACTCCGTGGTGTTCGGCGGCTTCTCGGCCAAGAGCCTGCAGGAGCGCATCGGCGACGTCGGCGCCACGGTCGTCATCACGGCCGACGAGCAGGTGCGCGGCGGCAAGGTCATCCCGCTCAAGCCGGCGGTCGAGGAAGCCATCGCCATGGGCGGCTGCGAGGCTGTCAGCAAGGTGATCGTGTACCGCCGCACGGGCGGCAAGATCCAGTGGACCGAAGGCCGCGACCTGTGGATGCACGACGTCGAGGCCGGCCAGCCCGATACCTGCGAGCCGGTGCCGGTCAACGCCGAGCATCCGCTGTTCATCCTCTACACCTCGGGTTCCACCGGCAAGCCCAAGGGCGTGCAGCATTCGTCGGCGGGCTACCTGCTGTGGGCCCTGCTGACCGTCAAGTGGACCTTCGACGCCCGCAAGGACGACGTCTACTGGTGCACGGCCGACGTGGGCTGGGTCACTGGCCATACCTACATCACCTACGGCCCGCTGGCCGCCGGCCTGACCCAGGTCGTGTTCGAGGGCGTGCCCACGTACCCGAACGCCGGCCGCTTCTGGGACATGATCGCGCGCCACAAGGTCACCACCTTCTACACCGCGCCGACCGCCATCCGTTCGCTGATCAAGGCCGCCGAGGCCACGCCCGAGGCCCATCCGCGCAACTACGACCTGGATTCGCTGCGCATCCTGGGCACGGTGGGCGAGCCGATCAATCCCGAAGCCTGGATGTGGTATCACAAACAGATCGGCCGCGAGCGTTGCCCCATCGTCGACACCTGGTGGCAGACCGAGACCGGCGGCCACATGATCACGCCGCTGCCGGGCGCCACGCCGGCCAAGCCGGGCTCCTGCACGCTGCCGCTGCCGGGCATCGCCGCGGCCATCGTCGATGAGACCGGCGCCGATGTCGAACAGGGCAATGGCGGCTTCCTGGTCATCAAGCGCCCCTGGCCCGCGATGATCCGCAACATCTGGGGCGACCCCGAGCGCTTCAAGAAGAGCTACTTCCCGTCCGAGCTGCGCGGCTACTACCTGGCGGGCGACGGCGCGCAGCGCGACGCCGACGGCTATTTCTGGATCATGGGCCGCATCGACGACGTGCTGAACGTCTCGGGCCACCGCCTGGGCACGATGGAAGTCGAGTCGGCGCTGGTGGCGCATGAACTGGTCGCCGAGGCCGCGGTGGTGGGTCGTCCCGACGACACCACCGGCGAAGCCGTGGTGGCTTTCGTGGTGCTCAAGCGCGCGCGGCCCGAGGGCGAAGAGGCGCAGGCCATCGCCAAGCAGCTGCGCGACTGGGTGGCCAAGGAGATCGGTCCCATCGCCAAGCCCAAGGACATCCGCTTCGGCGACAACCTGCCCAAGACGCGCTCCGGCAAGATCATGCGCCGCCTGCTGCGCGTGGTCGCCAAGGGCGAGGAAATCACCCAGGACGTGTCCACGCTGGAAAACCCCGCCATCCTGGATCAATTGGCCAAGTCGCTGTAGATCCGATGCCTTCCGATCCTGCCCGCCGCCCGTCCGCATCGTGGACGAAACGGCGGGCGGGCACGGCGGCCCGCGCCGCGCGCCGGGAGCATAATGGCAGACGCCCGTAACGGTATCCGTTACGGGCGTCTTTGTTTTCCGATCCCCATCCACCTGGAGTCCCCGCAGTGAACCGCAGCAGTTTCGATCGTGCCGGCCTGGCCCTGATGTTGAGCACCATCCTTGTATGGGCGGGCAGCTGGATCGCGATGAAGCTGATCGTGCCGTACATCGGCCCCTTCGACTTCGTGGCGCTGCGCTATGTGACCGGCGCCGTCGTGCTGTTCGTGCTGGCCCTGGCCACGCGCCGGCCGCTGGCCATGCCGCCCTGGGGGCTGACGCTGCTGATCGGGCTGACGCAGACGGCCGGATTCCAGGGCTTCGTCCAGACCGCGCTGGTCTCGGGCGGCGTCGGCAAGGTGTCGCTGATGGCCTACACCATGCCCTTCTGGGTGGTGCTGTTCGCCTGGTGGCTGCTGCGCGAGCGTCCCACCGTCCGGCATGCCGCCGGCATCGGGCTGGCGGCGATCGGCCTGGTCTGTTTCGTCGAGCCCTGGAACGGGTTGGGCGATATCAAGCCCGTGCTGCTGGGACTGGGCAGTGGATTGTGCTGGGGCGTGGGCACGGTGCTGTCCAAGCGCATGTTCGAGCGCCATCGCCCCGACGTGATGGTGTTCACCGCCTGGCAGATGCTGCTGGGCGGGCTGGTCATGGCGCCGGTGGCCTGGATGGTGCCGCAGATTCCGGCGCAATGGGGTTGGCAGCTGTCGCTGGGCATGATCTACATCGTGTTCATCGCCACGGCGGCCGGCTGGCTGCTGTGGTTGCAGGTGGTGCGCCGGGTGCCCGCGTCCATCGCGGGCCTGTCCAGCCTGGGCGTGCCGGTGGTGGCCATGCTGCTGGCCTGGGCGTTGCTGTCCGAGCGGCCCGGCGGCGCCGAGCTGGCGGGCATGGCGCTGATCCTGGCCGGCATCTGGGTCGTGAGCCGCGCCGCGCCGCCGGGCAGGCAATGAACCTCCCGCCGCGTTGAAGGCTTCCGTCGCGGCGCTGTTGTTTTTTCCGAATCCGCATCACGCACGAAGGTTGTTTCCATGATTGATTTGCGCAGCGACACCGTCACCCGGCCTACGGCCGCTATGCTCCAGGCCATGATGGCCGCGCCGGTCGGCGACGACGTGATGGGCGACGATCCCAGCGTCAACCGCCTGCAGGCGGCCGTGGCCGAGCGCGCCGGCAAGGAGGCGGGCCTGTTCTTCCCGTCCGGCACGCAAAGCAACCTGGCCGCGCTGATGGCGCATTGCGAGCGCGGCGACGAATACCTGGTGGGGCAGCTCGCGCACACCTACCGCTACGAGGGCGGCGGCGCGGCGGTGCTGGGCAGCATCCAGCCCCAGCCCATCGAGCATGCCGCGGACGGTACGCTGCCGCTCGAGCGGCTGGCCGAGGCCGTCAAGCCCAAGGGCGATCCGCACTACGCGCGCACGCGCCTGTTGGCGCTGGAGAACACCTTCCACGGCAAGCTGATTCCCGCCACGTATATCGAGGCCGCCAGCGCCTGGGCGCGCGGGCTGGGCCTGGGCGTGCATCTGGACGGGGCGCGCGTGTTCAATGCCGCCGTCGCCAGCGGCCGGCCGCTGGCCGAGCTGTGCGCGCCGTTCGACACGGTTTCCCTCTGTTTTTCCAAGGGGCTGGGCGCGCCCGTGGGCTCGGTGCTGGTCGGCAGCCGCGCCTTGATCGAGCGCGCGCTGCGCTGGCGCAAGATGCTGGGCGGCGGCTTGCGCCAATCCGGCGTGCTGGCGGCCGCCTGCCTGTACGCGCTGGAGCACAACGTCGAACGGCTGGCGCAGGATCATGAGCATGCGCGCCTGCTGGCCGAGGGGCTGCGCGGCATCGCGGGCCTGCGGGTGCTGTCGCAGGATACGAACATGGTGTTCGTCGAGTTCGAGCCGTCGCGCTGCGACGCGCTGAACGCGGGCGTGGCGGCGGACGGCATTCTGATGCGCGCCGTCTACGGCGGCTCGACGCGGCTGGTGACGCACCTGGACGTGTCGGCCGACGACGTGCGGCGCGTGGTGGCCTCGGTGGCGCGGCATCTGGCCTGAGACCGACAGACTCGGATGGCCGCGCGCGTGGCGTCAAGCGAGCCTGACGAGCCGCTTCAGCCGTGCCGTTCGCGGCTGTCGCCCGGGGCTTCGTCGCGCCGCGCCATGCCATAGTCCCGCAGCACCTGCGCCACGCGCAGCCGATAGTCCTGGAACACGCCGCCGCGGCCGGCGGCTTGCGCGCGGCGGTGCGATTCCAGTGAGCGCCAGCGGCGCACCGCATCCTCATCGCGCCAGAACGACAGCGACAGCAGCTTGCCCGGCGTGCTCAGGCTCTGGAAGCGCTCGACGGAAATGAAGCCGTCGATGGCCTTCAGCTCGTCGATCAGGGTGGCGGCGATGTCCAGATAGGGCTTGGGATCGCCCTGGGCGGGTTCGACTTCGAAGATCACGGCGATCATGGGTGTGCGTCCTTGGCGCAGTCAAACAGGGGAAGGCGGGCGTTGGGCAGCGGCCGGTAGCGATGACGCGCGGCCAGGGCGGGCGCGTCGGCGCCGGCGCGCAGCAGATGGGCCAGCGCGCCCGCCGCATGGCGGCGCGCCAGGTCCTGGCCGGGACAGGCGTGGCCCAGCGCGCCAAAGGTCCAGGGCGTGTCGGGTTGCGCGAGGGCGGCGGCGGCCAGCACCAGCAGCACGGTCTGACCGGCGGCGATGCGCTGGCCATCGACGCTAATCTCGTCGGCCAGGAAGCGTCGGGTGTTGTGTATCGGCGGATCAGTGCGCAGCGTCTCGGCGACCAGTTCGCGCGCCGCGTCCGGTGTCGGCGCCCGCCGCAGGCCGCGCCGGCCTGCCAGCACCAGCGCATTGCCGAGCAGGGCCGCGCCCGCTTCGCACGACTGGAACAGCAGCCCGGCCAGGTTGGCGGCCAGCAGGTCCATGCCGATGCCGGCCTGGGCGCAGTCCTGCCGCAGCCGGCGCAGCGTTTCGCCGGCCTGGGGCGCGTGCAGATAGGCCAGCATGCGCGCCTGCAGGCGCTCGGCGGCGCGGTGGGCGCGTTCGATGCGCGCGGCGTCGGCAGTGGCGGGCAGCGCCGCGATAAAGTCCGCGATGTCGGCTGCGCATGTGCCGTGCACGTCCGGCGGCAGGCCCATGAAGGCCGCCTGCGCATACACCGGCGCGAGCGTCAGGTAGCGGTCCACGCCGGCCGCGTCGATGCGCGGCAGCGGCCAGGCGCCGTTCAGGTCCGGCGCGGGCTGGCTGTCGATATAGGCGCGCAGCAGCGTCTTGAGCCTGGCGTGTTCTGCGCTGTCATTCATCCGGACCAAGCGGCCGAACAGCGCGCCGGCGGGGCCGGGGCACAGGCCGCGCGGCACGGGTTCGGCGGGCGGCCGGACGCGGGCGGCGGGATGCGCGAGCACCTGCGCGATGGCCTGCGGACTGCTGGCGACCCACAGGTTCAGTGTGTCGTCGCGGTACAGCGGACGCTCGCGCGCCAGCGCGGCATAGTAGGGATAGGGATCGGCGTGGGTGACGGCGGCGATGGGATCGGTGGGCGGCATGGCGCGGGCTCGTGATGGAACGAGCCGCCAGTATCCCGGTTCGTCACGGGCCATGATTCGATGGGGAACGAACCATGCATGCGCTTGCAAGCGAACACTGGACGAGCCGTGCGCGCCATGCCCTGGCGCGCGGGACGAGGATTCAGGCGCGTCCGTTGTCGGCCAGCAGCGCCGCATAGCCGGGCCGCGAGTCCGGCCACTGCAGACGCAGGCCGCTGGCGCGCAGCCGCGCGTTGCTGAGTTTCTTGCTGCCCACATTGGCGGGCGCGGGGGCGATGCGTGGCGCGGGCGCGCCGATGATGCGCGCCAGGTCGGCGTACAGCTCGTGCAGTGGCAGCGGCGTATCGTCGCAGCCGATGTACACGGACGCGACGACGGGCAGCAGGGCCAGATGCGCGACGGCCGCGGCGGCGTCATCGATGTGGATGCGGTTGGCCCAATGCGGGGGCTCGACGGGCGCGCCGGCCTGGCCCGAACGCAGCCGCTCGATCAGCTGCAGCCGGCCCGGGCCATACAGGCCGGCCAGTCGCAGCGCCGTGGCGGATTCGGGTCGGGCTGCCAGCAATGCCTCGGCTTCCAGCAGGATGCGGCCGTTGAAGTCTTGCGGCGCGGGCGGCGTGTCCTCGTCGACCCAGCCGCCCCGGTGTTCGCCATAGACGGCGCTGGACGACACGAACACGATGCGTTGCAGATGGGAGGCGTCCAGCGCGGCGAGCACATTGCGCAGCCCGTCGACGAACACGCCGCGATAGACGGCTTCGTCGCGCGCGCCGGGGGCGGGCAGGAAGATCAGGCGGGTGATGCCGGCGGGCAGGACGGGGATGCCGTCGGGCCGCGAGATGTCGCCGCGCAGCCAGGCGATGCCGTCCGCGTCGTCAGCGGGCGGCTGGCGCCGCAGGGCATGGACTTCCACGCCCTGGACCCGCAGCCGCCGCGCGGCGCGCAGGCCCAGGTCGCCGCAGCCGATGAGCAGCGCGCGCTCGGCCATGCTCACATGCCGCTGTAGACGGGGCCTTCGCCGCCCTGCGGGGCGACCCAGACGATGTTCTGGGTGGGATCCTTGATGTCGCAGGTCTTGCAGTGCACGCAGTTCTGCGCGTTGATCTGCAGGCGGTCTTCGCCGTGGTCGTCCTTGACGAACTCGTACACGCCGGCCGGACAGTAGCGCGATTCCGGGCCGCCGTACTTGGCCAGGTTGACCTGCACCGGCACCGCCGGATCCTTCAGCGTCAGGTGCACCGGCTCGTTCTCGTCATGGTTGGTGTTCGAGATGAACACCGAGCTGAGCTTGTCGAACGTGAGCTTGCCGTCGGGCTTGGGGTAATCGATGCGCGCGCACTGCGAGGCCGGCTGCAGGCTGGCGTGGTCGGGCTTGCTGTTGCGCAGCGTCCAGGGGAAGTTGCCCTTGAGCACCAGCTGTTCGATGCCGGTCATGACGGTGGCGACGGTGCGGCCCTTCTTGAACCACTGCTTGAAGTTGCGCGCCTTGTTCAGCTCGTCGTGCAGCCAGGAGGACTTGAACGCGGCCGGGTAGGCGGACAGCTCGTCCTGGCGCCGGTCGGCCTGCACCGCGTCGAACGCGGCGTCGGCGGCCAGCATGCCGGTCTTGATGGCGGCATGGCTGCCCTTGATGCGCGAGGCGTTGAGGAAGCCGGCCTCGCAGCCGACCAGTACGCCGCCGGGCACGGTGAGCTTGGGCAGGGCCAGCAGGCCGCCCGCGGTGATGGCGCGCGCGCCGTAGGCGATGCGCTTGCCGCCTTCGAAGGTGCCGCGGATGGCGGGGTGGGTCTTGTAGCGCTGGAACTCGTCGAAGGGCGACAGCCACGGGTTGGCGTAGTCCAGGCCGACGATCAGGCCGACCGCCACCAGGTTGTTGTCCAGGTGATAGAGGAAGGAGCCGCCGTAGGTGTCGGCGTCCAGCGGCCAGCCGGCGGTGTGGATCACCAGGCCGGGCTTGGATTGGGCCGGATCGACCTCCCACATTTCCTTGATGCCGATGCCGTAGGACTGGGCGTTGCGGCCGTCGTCGAGCTTGAAGCGCTCGATCAGCTGGCGGCCCAGCTGGCCGCGCGCGCCTTCGGCGAACACCGTATAACGCGCATGCAGCTCCATGCCGGGCTGGTAGTGATCGGTGTGGCTGCCGTCGCGGGCCACGCCCATGTCGCCGGTGGCCACGCCGCGCACGGCGCCCTGTTCGTCGTACAGCACTTCGACCGCGGCGAAGCCGGGGAAGATGTCCACGCCCAGCGCCTCGGCCTGTTCGCCCATCCACTTGACCACCTCGCCCAGGCGGACGATGTAGTTGCCTTCATTGTGGAAACAGGGCGGCAGCAGCCAGTTGGGCGTGACGCGGGCGCCGGTCTCGCTCAGGAACATGAACTTGTCCTGCGTGACCGGCACGGTCAGCGGCGCGCCCTTTTCCTTCCAGTCGGGGATGAGCTCGGTCAGGGCCAGCGGATCCATGACCGCGCCGGACAGCGTGTGCGCGCCCAGTTCGGCGCCTTTCTCCAGGACGCAGACGCCGATTTCCTGGCCTTTGTCGGCGGCCAGCTGCTTCAGGCGGATGGCGGTGGCCAGGCCGGCAGGTCCGCCGCCGACCACGACCACGTCATATTCCATCGACTCGCGTTCAGACATTTGCAAAGCTCCCCGTATGTATCCCATGTATGGCTGGAAGTATTATCAACGATTGTATTGCAGCCGGAGGCGGTGCCGCCTTCGCATTTCCTATAGCCATCAGGAGTAATTGGTGAACCCGGACACGCTGTCTGCGCGGATTCTTGCGGTGGGCGATACCCACCAGGTGGATCTGCCCCTGCGTTGGGGCGATTCGGACGCGCTCAACCATCTCAACAACACGCTGTATTTCCGTCTCATGGAAGAGGCGCGCATGCGCATCCTGTATGACGCGGGCTTCGAATTGCCGGCCAACGACGGCGCCATCCTGGCGCACGCGTCCTGCGATTTCCTGCGCCCGCTGACCTATCCGGCCACCGTGCGAGTGACCCATACCGTGACCCGCATCGGCCGTTCCAGCGCCGAATTCGAACTGCTGCTGGAAAAGGTCGGCGACGATGCCGGCCCCTACGCGCGCGGCCGCAATGTGCTGGTCTGGATGGATTACGTGGCCAATACGTCCGCCCCGTGGCCGCCTGAAGTGTTGGCCAAGATGGCCACGCAGTTCCAGCCGGCGGCCTGAGGCGCGTCCGGGCTTTCCCTGCGCGCATTCACCGGCCAAGCCGGTAGAATCTGGCGCAGGATCACAATAGCAATAAAGGGCGCGCCATCGCCAGGCGCCGCGTTCCGGCAGGCAGTCGCGCCGGAACCGGGCCGATGGCCGCGCTCCAGGAAAAGACAGGGCCCGCCCCGGCCCGGACCTGCCGGCGGCAGGCGCCGGACCGGGGCAGGGCGCTACTTCGGTTAGACCCAAACAGGAGTTGGAGCGATGGACAAAGTTTATGCAAGCGCCCGGGAGGCGCTGGCAGGCATCGTCAAGGACGGCCAGATGATCGCCGTGGGCGGTTTCGGCCTTTGCGGCA
>NZ_JCBANH010000133.1:0-14986 GCF_059760925.1 Achromobacter sp. 1011791174 | reverse complement strand
GGCGTTTTGTTTTCATCGCACGGCCGCCACGAACCCCGCGCGGCCCGCTACCTTGCGGGACCCGCTGGCCGGATTCGCGCCGGCGGGTTCCCGGCGCGAGACTCAGGCCGACGTTTCCGCGCGATTGGCGTCCAGCACCGTCATGGCCGTCATGTTGATGATGCGACGCACGGTCGAGCTGGAGGTCAGGATGTGCACCGGCGCGTTCGCGCCCAGCAGGAACGGACCCACCGCCACGTTGCCGCCGGCCGCCGTCTTGAGCAGGTTGTAGGCGATGTTGCCCGAGTCCACGTTCGGGCACACCAGCAGGTTAGCCTCGCCCTTGAGCGTGGACGAAGGCAGGATGCGCAGGCGCAGCGCCTCGTCCAGCGCGCAGTCGCCGTGCATCTCGCCGTCGATCTCCAGGTCCGGCTCCATCTGGCGCACCAGCTCCAGCGCGCGGCGCATCTTCGCGCCCGAGGCCGAGCTGCCCGAGCCGAAATTCGAGCGCGACAGCAGCGCGACCTTCGGCGCCAGGTTCATGCGGCGCATGGCTTGCGCCGCCATGCGCGTGAATTCGGCGATCTGCTCGGCCGTGGGTTCGTCGTTGACGTGCGTGTCCACCAGCACCACCGTGCGCTCGTTCAGCAGCAGGATGTTCATGGCGGCGTAGACGTTGTCGCCGGGGCGACGACCGATCACTTCATCAACGAAGCGCAGATGGTCGTGATAGGCGCCCACGGTGCCGCAGACCATGCCGTCGGCATCGCCCAGGTGCACCATCATCGCGCCGATCAGCGTCAGGCGGCGACGCATTTCCACGCGCGCCATCTCCTTGGTGATGCCGCGACGGCACATCAGCTCCCAGTACGTGGTCCAGTACTGATGGAAGCGTTCGTCATATTCGGGGTTGGTGACTTCCACGTCCTCGCCCAGGCGCAGGCGCAGGCCGAATTTCTCGATGCGCGACAGCAGCACGGCGGGACGGCCCACCAGGATGGGACGCGCCAGGCCTTCGTCGACGATGACCTGCACGGCGCGCAGCACGCGCTCATCTTCGCCCTCGGTGAAGACGATGCGGGATTTTCCGCCGCCGCGCACGATACGCTTGGCCGCCGAGAACAGCGGCTTCATGAAGGCGCCCGAGTGATACACGAACTGCTGCAGCTGTTCCTCGTACGCTTCCAGGTCCGCCAGCGGACGCGTCGCCACCCCGCCTTCCATCGCCGCCTTGGCCACCGCCGGCGCGATCCGCACGATCAGGCGCGGATCGAACGGCTTCGGAATCAGGTAGTCCGCCCCGAACGAGATGTCATACGTGCCATAGGCCGCCGCCACCACTTCGTTCTGCTCTTCCTCGGCCAACTCCGCGATCGCGTACACCGCCGCCTTTTCCATCTCGCGCGTGATCGTCGTCGCGCCCACGTCCAGCGCACCCCGGAAAATGTACGGGAAGCACAGCACGTTGTTCACCTGGTTCGGATAGTCCGAGCGCCCCGTGGCCATCACCACGTCGTCGCGCACCCCGTGCGCCACCTCCGGCAGGATCTCCGGCGTCGGGTTGGCCAGCGCCAGGATCAGCGGCCGAGTACCCATCGCCGCCACCATCTCCGGCTTGAGCACGCCCCCGGCCGACAGCCCCAGGAACACGTCCGCCCCCTCGATCACCTCGGCCAGCTTGCGCGCGTCCGTCTTCTGCGCGAAACGCGCCTTGTCCGGATCCATCAGCGTCGTGCGGCCCTCGTACACCACCCCTTCGATGTCCGTCACCCAGATGTTCTCCAGCGGCAGGCCCAGGTCCACCATCAGGTCCAGGCACGCCAGCGCCGCCGCCCCCGCGCCCGAGGTCACCACCTTCACCTGGTCGATCTGCTTGCCCACCACCTTCAGGCCATTGATGAACGCCGCCGACACGCAGATCGCCGTGCCATGCTGGTCATCGTGGAACACCGGGATCTTCATCCGCTCGCGCAGCTTGCGCTCCACCGTGAAACACTCCGGCGCCTTGATGTCCTCCAGATTGATCCCGCCGAACGTCGCCTCCAGACCGGCGATGATCTCCACCAGCTTGTCCGGGTCCGTCTCGTTGATCTCGATGTCGTACACATCCAGGCCGGCGAACTTCTTGAACAGCACCGCCTTGCCTTCCATCACCGGCTTGGACGCCAGCGCCCCGATATTGCCCAGGCCCAGCACCGCCGTGCCGTTGGTGATCACGCCCACCAGATTGCCCCGCGCCGTGTAGCGGAACACATTGGCCGGGTCGGCCACGATTTCCTCACAGGCCGCCGCCACGCCGGGCGAGTAGGCCAGCGCCAGGTCGCGCTGGTTGACCAGCGGCTTGGACGCCACGACCGAGATCTTGCCGGGGACCGGATACTGGTGATAGTCCAGGGCTGCCTGGCGGTCGGATGGGGAATTCATGGGGCGATGCCTCCTTGGGCTTGAAGTATGGAAAAATTCTAGGCCCAATGGCATAAGGTATTCATAAGGTTTTAATATTGTTCAATCATAAAAAACTTATGCCATGGCTATGACCCCAATATATGACCTCGTTTAATCCCGAGGAAGTCGTCCGGAAACTGGGCTCGCGCCTCAAGATGCGGCACCTGATGCTGCTGCTGCAGATCGAGCAGCACGGGTCGCTGACCCGGGTCGCCGAGCAGATGGCGACCAGCCAGCCGGCCGTGACCAATGCCCTGTCCGAACTCGAAAGCATGTTCGGCGTGCCGCTGTTCGAGCGCTCCGCGCGCGGCATGACGCCGACCCCGCTGGGCGCGGTGGTGCTGGCGCGCGCCCGCGCCCTGGTCCACGATCTGGGCCACATGGTCCAGGAAATGGAAGCGCTGGCCACCGGCCACGCGGCGCACCTGAACATCGGCGCCATTCCCTTCGTCTCGGGCCAGATGCTGTCGGCCGCCATCGGCCGCACCCTGCCGCAAGGCCGCGGCATCACCGCCACCATCCACGAGGGCCAGGGCCCCGCCCTGCTGCGCCAGCTACGCGACCATACGCTGGATATCGTGGTCGGCTGGGCCACGCCATCCGTGGACCTGAGCGGCATGCGCTTCGAGACGCTTTACCACCAGCCGCCCCGGCTCATCGCCAGTCGCCGGCTGGCCGCCCGGCTGGGCCGCTCGCGGCTGGAATGGAACATGCTGGCGGACCTGGACTGGATCCTGGGCACGGCCGACAGCCCGATCCGCGAGCAGGTGGCCTACATCTTCCTGCGGGCCGGCCTGGCCCCGCCCACGCCGCTGGTGCAAAGCGACTCGGCCAAGCTGATCGGCGAAATGATCGTGGCCAACGAACGCGCCGTCTCCATCCTGCCGGCCGATATCGCCGAGGAGCTGGTGCGCATCGCCGGCGTGGCCATCGTGCCCTACTCGCTGGACTGGACGATGCCGCCCATCTCGCTGTTCATGCGCGACGAAGGCCCGAGCCGCAATGTCGAGGCGCTGTTCTCGGCGGCGCTACGCGAGGTCTATACGCACGGCCTGCGCTGAGGCCCGTTCGGGCGCGCCGCTGGCGCCGACCGACGCGGCCCGCCCGGGCGCTTGCCGTGCGCCCGCGCGCCGCGCGATACTGCAAGCCCCGCGTTCCCTGCCTTCCGGCGGCCCGTTCCATGCCCGCAAGCCAGTTCCTCATGCAGCGCAGCGCCCTGGCCGGCGTGCAGGCCGTGGCCGCGCGCAGCAACCGGACCTTCGCACGCCACTCGCACGAACAGTTCGGCATCGGCGTGATCCGCCATGGCGCGCAGGCCTCGCACAGCGGACGCGGCCAGGTGCAGGCCCAGGCCGGGCAGGTCATCACCGTCAATCCCGGTGAAATCCATGACGGCGCGCCGCTGGGCGACGCCGGCCGCGCCTGGCAGATGCTCTACCTGGATCCCTCGGTCGCCGCCGAAGCGGCCCGCGAGTTCCTGCCCGCCGGCGAATTCGAATTTCCGCAGCCTGTGTTCGACGACCCCGTCCTGGCCCGGGATGTGCTGGCGCTCTATGCGCAAGCCATCGCCAGTGCCGAAGCGCTGGCCTGCGACGCGCTGCTGCTGCGCGTGCTGGCGCGCGCGGCGGGCGGACGCCGCGCCGCCGCCGCGCCATCCGCGCCCTCGGCCATCCGTCACGCCCGCGCCCGCATCGATGACGATCCGGCAGCCAGCCTGTCGCTGGCCGATCTGGCCGCCGCCTGCGGCCTGAGCCGCTACCAGACGCTGCGTGCCTTTGCCCGCGACACCGGCATGACACCGCATGCTTACCAGGTCCAGCGCCGGCTGTTGCTGGCGCGCGGCTGGATCCGGGCCGGCGCCACGCTCGCCGACGCGGCCGCGGCCGGCGGTTTCTCGGACCAGAGCCACATGACCCGCCTGTTTGTCCGCGCCTACGGGCTGTCGCCGGGCCGCTACGCGGCCGCCGCGCGTCCCGCCTGAGCGCCCGCTCGCAGCCCCCCGCAATTTCGTTCAAGACCCGCCGGTGGCCGTCCGCCTACGCTGCACGCTTTTCCACGGAAAGGCCGGACGTCCATGAGCAGCGCAGCAAGCAAGCCACTTCAATCCTCGGGCGAGCGAATGCAAGGCTACGCCTGCCTGGCCGCCGCGATGGCGCTGGTCGGCAGCACGGTGGTCGCCAGCAAGATCATCGCGGCAGGGCTCCCCCCTTTCACCGCCACCGCGCTGCGCTTCGCGCTGGCCCTGCCCTGCTTCCTCCTGATCATGAAACTGACCGGCGCGTCCCTGCCCCGACTCGGCGCACGCGACTGGGCGTTGCTGACGGCGCAGGCCGCCGCCGGCAGCGTGGGCTACACGGTGCTGCTCATCACCGGCCTGCAGCGCGCCTCGGCGGTGGACGCCGGCATCATCCTGGGCGCATTGCCGCTGGTGTCCGCCGCCCTGGCCGTGACGCTGCTGGGCGAACGGCCCGGCCGCGCCACGCTGGTCGCGATCGCGATCGCCACGGCGGGCGTATGGCTGACAATGGCCAGCCCCGCCGGCCCTGAAGGCGCCTCGTCATTGGCGGGCAATGCGCTGGTGCTGGGCGCCGTGTGCTGCGAAGGCCTGTTCATCCTGCTGCACAAGCGGCTGCGCACGCCGGTGCCGCCGCTCGCGCTGTCGACCATCATGACCGCCATCGGCCTGGCCGCCTCGGCGCTGGCGAGCCTGCTGGCCGAGGCGCCCTGGACGCTGGCGCTGCCCGCCGACGCGGTGCTGGCCGTGGCCTATTACGCGCTGGCGCCCACGGTGGGCGGCTTCCTGCTGTGGTACGCGGGCGCCGCCCGCAGCAATGGCGCGGAAGCCGCGCTGTTCACCGCGGTCGCGCCGGTATGCGCCGTACTGCTGGCGGCGGGCCTGCTGGGCGAGGCGCTGCAGACCCGCCAGCTCGCCGGCATGGCCTGCGTGCTGGCGGCGATCGCGCTGCTGGGACTGTCGAACCGCGCCTCCGCTCGCGGCCCGCGCTAAGGCGCGGACACCATCAGGCGCACGCCGCGTCCGTCCCTAGCCCCGGCTGAACGCCAGCGCGAAATCCTCGGAGAATATCTCGGCCAGCGCGCGCCGCAACGCGACGGCGCGCTCGGCGCCGTAAGCGGCCTCGAAGCGGGCCTGCGCGTCGGTCCACAGGCGGCGCGACTGCGTCAGCTTCTCGCAACCGGCATCGGTGAGCGCGACGCGGCGACTGCGTCCGTCGCGCAGGTCGCGCGTGGTGCGGACATAACCATCTCGCACCAGGGGCTTGAGGTTGTGCGCCAGCGCCGAACGATCCAACACCAGCAGGCGGGCCAGGTCGGTCATGGACGGCGCGCCGGCGCGCGCGATGTGAGACAGGATGGAATGCTGCGACACCTTCAGCCCGCACGGCGCGAGCACGGCATCGTAGAGCTGCGAGACACGGCGGGTGGCCTTGCGCAAGGCCGCGCCATGGCAAATCAGGGAATCCTCGCGCTCGATCGGAAAAACGGCAATGACGTCGGACATAGCGGTTCGGACGGCAAGAGGTGGCGGGAAGCGGCGGGACAGCCGGACGCCGCAGGGCAAGCCCACGGCGCGGCCGGAACCTCATACGCTACAACCGGCGCTTCGGACAGTCCAGCCCCGCCCCCTATTCCACCGACGCCGGCGCCGCCTCGCTGCGGGTAGCGCCCGGCGCGCCGCGCAGGGCATGAGCCACCAGTTCCTCGGCATAGGCGGGCAGGTCGCCGCGCACGCACAGCACGAGATCGCGCGCGGCCCAGTCATCGCTCAGATCCAGACGCCGGAAGCCGGCCGAACGCCCGTGGCGGACGGCGGCGGCGCGCGGCACGACCGCCACGCCCACGCCCTGGCCCACCATCCGGCAGACCGCGTCGAAACCGCGCAGCCGCACGCGGTAGGACAGGCTCTTGCCATCGCGGCGCGCGTGCTGCGCGATGTGCTCCTGCAAAGCGCTGCCTTGGACCAGCCCGACGAAATCCTCGTCCGCCGCGTCGGCCAGCGCGACGACGCCGCGCGCGGCCAGCGCATGCCCCGAGGGCACGATCAGGCATAGCGGATCGTGGCGGAACACCGCCACCCGCAGGCCGCCCAGATCGGCCGAGTCCGCCAGCACGCCGATGTCACAGGTGCCGGCGCGCAAGGCGTCGGCGATCTCGTGGCTGGGCCGCTCTTCCAGGTCCACCGACACGCGCGGATGACGCTGCAGGAATTCGCCCAGCACCGGCGGCAGATGCTCGCTCAGCGCCGTGGTGTTGCATTGCACGCGCACCAGTCCCTTCAAGCCCTGGCCGTACTGGTCCAGGTCGCCGCGCATGCGGTCCATCTGCGCCAGCACCAGCCGCGCGTGATGCGCCAGCGTGCGCCCGGCCGGCGTCGGCTCCGCGCCGCGCGGGCCGCGCAACAGCAAGGGCACGCCCAGCGTGTCTTCCATGCCGCGCACGCGCTCGCTGGCCGAGGCCAGCGTCATGTTGGAACGCCGGGCGCCGGCGGTGATGGAGCCCGTTTCCTGCACATGCAGGAACAGCCGCAGGTCGGTGAGATCGAAGCGCATGCAAGGATCGTAGCACCGCAGGCTATGGAATTTCCGAACCCGGCATACGCAAGTTCCCGATAGGGCCGCGCCGGATACGCGCCGAAAATGAACGACACGCCCGCATCCACAACCTTTATTCCGGTGTTCTCCATGCAAATCCGAACCACGTCCACCCGCTATTCCGATCTTGCCGCGCCTGCCTTGCCATCAGTCTCTTCCATAGCCTCGGCAGTCGACACCGACCACCGGGAGGCCCGGCCATGAGTCCCGCCGACCTGATGATGCCCGGCGCCACGCCACTGCTGGCGGCCGCGGCGGCGGCCGTGTTCCTCCTGGCCGGCGTAGTCAAGGGCGTGGTCGGGCTGGGGCTGCCCACCATTTCCATGGCCCTGCTGGCGCTGATCATGGCGCCCGCGCAAGCCGCCGCGCTGCTGGTGGTGCCATCGCTGGTCACCAACCTGTGGCAGGCGCGGCCCGCCGCGACCTTCGGCCCGATCTGGCGCCGCATCGCCGGCATGCAGGCGGGCGCTTGCGCCGGCACACTGGCGGGCGCCTGGTGGCTGGGCGCGCCATCCGGCGTCTGGGCAGGCGTATGCCTGGGCGTCGCGCTGGTCCTGTACGCGGCCTGGGGCCTGTTCGGTTCGCCACCCTCCATTCCCAAGCGGTGCGAAGGCGCGCTGGGCCTGGCGGTGGGCGCCGCGACGGGACTGGTCACCGCAGCCACCGGCGTGTTCGTGATCCCGGCCGTGCCCTATCTGCAGGCGCTGAACCTGGGCAAGGACGGGCTGATCCAGGCCATGGGAATCTCCTTCTCGGTGTCCACGCTGGCGCTGGCGGCGGGCCTGTGGCTGAACGGCAGCTACGGCGCGGATGCGGCGGGCGCTTCGCTGCTGATGCTGCTGCCCGCGCTACTGGGCATGGGACTGGGACAATGGCTGCGCGGCCGGCTGTCGCCGCGCGTCTTCAAGCTGTGCTTCATGGCGAGCCTGGCGCTGCTGGGCATCTACCAGGTTTTCCAGGGTCTGGCTGGCGCGAGCCATTCCTAGGGGCGAGCAAGGCCGCTTGCCAAGCGGTCGGGGGTGCTTGCGTCCTGACGCCCCGCGTCGCCTTCCCCGCGCCTCACGCGGCCAGGCGGCGCTCGTCGAGCGGACCGATGGCGATCGACATCTCGCGCCAGCGCGCCAGCTCTTGCTGCACCGATTGGATCTTGATGCGCGCCTGATCGAAGGCGTCCCGGCCCAGGAACAGATGCCGTGGCGCGTACTGGGCCTGCGAGGCCTGGATAAGGGTACGCGCGACCTGGGCCGGCACGCGCGCCGCGCCCGGGTAGACCAGCGTGACGCGCACGCCATGCGGCGCGGCTTCGACGGCCAGGGCCTCGGTCAGGCCGCCCAGCGCGAACTTGGCCGCGCTGTACGCGCCCCAGCCCTCAGCCGCGCCATCGAAGCCCAGGATCGACGACACATTGAACACATGCCCGCCACGCTGCGCGCGCAGGCGCGGCATGGCGGCGCGTATCACGTTCATGGCGCCGAAGACGCCGATATCGAAACCCTCGCGCAGCGCCGCGTCGGACAGCTGATCCAGCGGCCCCCGCGCGGCGCAGGCGGCGTTGTTCACCACCACGTCCAGGCCGCCGAAGGCGGCATGCGCCGCGTCGACCGCGCGCCGCACGCTGCGTTCATCGCCCAGGTCCACGGCCAGCGGCAGCAGGCGGCCATCGAGCGCCGCGCCGGTCGCTTCCAGCAGGGCGTCCACGTCGCGCGAGGTCGCCGCCACGCGATGGCCCTGCTCCAGCAGGGCCTTGACCAGCGCCAGTCCCAATCCCGCGGAGGCCCCGGTCACAAACCAGATTTTTCCGGATTCCATGCTCATCCCTTCCCTAGAACCCGGCGCGGGCCGGATGGCGCCGCGCCATGGAAAGGAATGTTAGAAAACGAGGCGCGCGGCGTACAGCCGCGTTCTTGCGGGAAACCTGCCTAATCCTGCAATCCCGCCAAACAGCTTCAGCCCAGCGCGCTGCGATAGTGCCCGGCGTCGAAGGCCGGCGCATCAGCCGCCAGCGCCGGCGCGGCCTCGTCCTGCGCGGGCTCCCCTGCAACAACCCCGAACAGCGACAGTTCGGCCCTGACCAATGCTTGAACAAAATCCGTCATGATGTTTTCTCCATGCTGAGATGATGCGCTCGCCGCCCGCCAGGCCGGCGGCGCGGAAACAGCAGGGGTTCATCTTGGCCGCAGGCCATCAGGACGTCCATTTGGTTTGTTCAATCGCGGCGATTGACGCCGGATTTGGAACCGTTGCGGATGGCCGCGCCGGACGGAGCACCGACGCGCCGGCAACCGCCGCTGTCGCCCGCCGACAGCAAGTCTTTGGTCATGATTCGTGGACAACAACGCGGAATTATTCACCAATCAAGATCTTCAACGCTCCTATGATCCAAGCGTGACGACTCTCAGGAATGCTCCACCATGTCCGCCTATCACCACGTAGAGACCTCGCAGCTGGACATCGCCTATCTGGAATGGAATCCGGCCGGCGCGCGCACCGCCGTGCTGCTGCATGGCTGGCCCGACAGCCCCGAATGCTGGAACAGCGTGGCAGACAAGCTGGCCGCCTCGGGCTACCGTGTGCTCTGCCCGGCGCTGCGCGGCTTCGGCCCGACCCGCTTCCTGCGCGCCGACACGCCCCGCAGCGGCGAACTGGCCGCATTGGGCCGCGACCTGCTGGACTTCCGCTCGGCGCTGGGCCTGGAGCGCCCCGTGCTGGTCGGCCACGACTGGGGCGCGCGCGCCGCGGGCAACGCCTGCGGCCTGGACGCCGACGCGGCCTCGCACCTGGTGCTGCTATCGGTCGGCTACGGCACCAACAGCCCGGACCAACCCGTGCCGCTGTCCCAGGCACGCAATTACTGGTACCACTGGTTCATGGCCACGCCCAGGGGCGCGGCCACCGTCCGTGACAGCCGGCGGGAATTCACCCGCTACATGTGGGACACCTGGTCGCCCGCCGGCTGGTACGAAGAAGCCGATTTCGACGAAGCCGCCCGCGCCTTCGACAATCCGGACTGGGCCGAGGTGGTGCTGCACTCCTATCGCCAGCGCTGGGGCCACGCCCAGGGCGACCCGGCCTATGCCGAAGATGCCGCGCGCCTGACGCCCGCGCCGGAGCTGGCCGTGCCGACCCTGGTGCTGCACGGCGGGGCCGACGCCTGCAACTCGCCCGCCACGTCCGAGGGCAAGGACGCTTATTTCAGCGGCCGCTATCAACGCCGCGTGCTGGACGGCATTGGCCATTTCCCGCAACGCGAGGCGCCGCAGGCGGTGGCCCAGGCCATCCTGAGATTCTGCGAACCGGCCTGAAACCGGGCGCGGGATCCGTCCGTACACGGCTCGTCAGCCGGCCCGCGCCCCTGCACGCCCCCGGAATGACGGATAATTCGGTCTGTGCGCCGCCGCCCCGCCGGGCGGCGGTTTTTCGCGGGCCTGTCGCCCGCGCCCGTAATCCGGAGTCAGCTATGTATCGCGGCATCGAGGCGATCGAACATTTCATGGAATCCATCGGCCTCGTCTGGCGGCCCGGCGCCACCGCAAGCGCGGAGCTGCGCGCCAGCTACCGCATCGGCAATACTCGCCCGCTGGGCATTGATTGCACGCTGGTGGAATTCCACTGCGACGCCAAGCGTCCGAAGATCTGGGTGCCCGAGTTCTCGCGCACCAGCTTCCACCAATGGTTCGAAGTGCCCTACCAGGATTTCGAGTTCACGCCCGGCGGCTCGATGCTGAAGATCAAGGCCGCCGCGCGCGGCAACGCGCCCCCGTACAGCGTGGGCCTCAAGCCGCTGGCCTGACGCCCGCGCAAGGGCGGCTACAGCTGCTTGTACATGATGGTGGTGCCGTCCAGCCGGTGCGCGTCATGCGAATCGCGGCTGAAGCCCGGGATGACGCCCACCGTCACATACCCCAGCGAGGCATACAAGGGCTCGGCGCGATCGCCGGTGCGCGTGTCCAGCGTGATCAGGCTGCGCCCGGCAGCCACGGCCAGCGCCTCGACCTTTGCCATCAAGGCCCGCGCGATGCCCTGGCGCCGGAAATCCGGATGCACCAGCAGCTTGCGCACCTCGGCGCGGTGCGGTTGATTGGGCGGGGTGTCGCAATCGAGCTGCACCGCGCCGGCCAGCCTGCCGTCCTGCCAGGCGGCCACCAACAGCAGGCCGCCCCCGGCCACGCCGGGCAGCACCTTGTCGCGCCAGAACGCCAGCGCGTCGTCCGGGCTGTACGGCAGGACGAAGCTGACGCTGGCGCCCGCGTGCACGCTGGCGTGCAGCAGCTCCGCCAGTTCCGGCAGCAGGGTTTCGGTTTCGGCGGCCGAGAGCATGGCCATGCGCAGGGAGGCAAGATGGTCGGGCATGTAGCACCTGTAGACGTTGTGGTTCAGACGATGAAAAGCAGGTAGCGGGCGCCGCTGTCCCGCGGCGTCTCGAAAAGGCTGGCTCCGGCCAGCTGGTAGCGCAGGCAGTCGCCCGGACGCAGCCCGTGGCGGCGGCCATCCACGGTGATGTGCAGCGCGCCTTCCAGCATCAGCAGATGGTGTTCCAGATTCGGACGCGGCGGCTGCGGGTATTCGATGCGGGCACCGGCGTCCAGCTCGCAGGCCAGCACTTCCCCGGCCAGCGCGGCCGCCGGCGGCGAGACCGAGCGGCGCCGGAAGCCCGCGCTCGCATCGACCCAGACCGGCTGCGCGCTTTCGGGCACCAGCGGCGCGAAGTCGTCTTCCACCATCAGCATCAGCCGCGACATGGTCAGGCCGTAGGCGGCGCACAGCCGCCCCAGCACGCTGGCCGTGGGGCTGACCTCGGCGTTTTCCAGCCTCGACAGCGTGGCGCGGCTGACGCCGGCCCGGCCGGCCAGTTCGTCCAGGGACCAGCCGCGTTCCTGGCGCAGGCCCTTCAGGCGCGAGGCGATGCGCATGTCCAGGCCGTGATCGAATTCGGGATTATTTTCCATATTTGGGATTTTTTCTCAAATAAGAAATTCCGTCAAGCGAGCCCGCGTCCGCTCCGCCCGTCAACCACGCCCCGCCGAATTCGGCACAATAGGGCCCATGTTCCTGGCTCGATACCTGATCATGCCGATTCTCTGCCTGGGCCTGCTGGCCGGCTGCGCCCTGCCCTCGCAGGAACAGCGCAGCCAGTCGCAGGCGCTCGATCCCGACGCGGCGGCGGCCACCCCGCTGGGCCGCGCCATCGCGCCCGTCGCCGCCGGCCACGCCGGCCTGTCCGGCATCCACCCGCTGGCCGACGCCCACGACGCCTTCGCCGCGCGCATGATGCTGGCGCGCGCCGCCGAGCGCAGCCTGGACGTGCAGTACTACATCTGGCGCGGCGACATGACCGGCATGATGCTGCTCGAAGCGCTGCACGAAGCCGCCGATCGTGGCGTGCGCGTGCGCCTGCTGCTGGACGACAACGGCACCTCGGGCCTGGACCGCGAGCTGGCCGCGCTGGACGGACATCCCAACATCGAAGTGCGGCTGTACAACCCCTTCGCGCTGCGCTGGCCCAAGACGCTGGGCTACCTGACCGACTTCAGCCGGCTCAACCGGCGCATGCACAACAAGTCCTTCACCGCCGACAACCAGGCCACCATCATCGGCGGCCGCAACGTTGGCGATGAATATTTCGGCGCCGCCAACGGCGTGCTGTTCACCGACCTGGACGTGCTGGCGATCGGCGCGGCGGTGCAGGACGTGTCCGCCGATTTCGACCGTTACTGGGCCAGCGACTCGGCCTATCCGGTGGCGCGCCTGCTCAAGCCGGCCGAGGCGGGCGCGCTGGACCTGCTCAAGCGACGCGCCGACGACATGGAACGCTCGTCCGACGCCGCCGCCTATGCCGAGGCCATGCGCGCCCTGCCCTTCATCCGTCAGTTGCTCAAGGGCGAGCTGGAACTGGAATGGGCGCCCACGCGCATGGTCAGCGACGATCCGCGCAAGACCCTGGGCACCGCGCCGCCAGAGGCCATGCTGCCGCATCAGTTGCACGAGATCATCGGCAAGCCCACCCAGTCACTGGATCTGGTGTCGCCCTACTTCGTGCCCGGCGAATCCGGCACGCGCGCCTTCAGCGACATGGCCCGCGCCGGCGTGCGGGTGCGCGTGCTGACCAACTCGCTGGAAGCCACCGACGTGGCGGCCGTGCACTCCGGCTACGCCAGGCGCCGCGCCGATCTGCTGGCGGGCGGGGTGGAGCTGTTCGAAATGAAGCGCGCCGCCGGCGGCGGACGCAACAAGAACCTGGGCCCGCTGGGCAGCTCCGGGTCCAGCCTGCACGCCAAGACCTTCGCGGTAGACGGCCAGCGCATCTTCGTCGGCTCGTTCAATTTTGATCCCCGCTCGGCCAGGCTCAACACCGAACTCGGCTTCATCATCGACAGTCCCAGGCTGGCCGGCCAGATCTCGACGGCCTTCACGCGCGACGTGCCGACCACGGCCTATCGCGCGCTGCTGGACGAACGCGGCAAGGTCTACTGGCTGGAACTGCGCGACGACGGCCAGACCGTACGTTATGACAGCGAACCCGGCGCCAGCGTCTGGCAGCGCCTGTCGGTCTGGTTCATCTCGCTGCTGCCGGTGGAGTCCTTGCTGTAATCACAGCCAGGACGCGACGCAACAAGCGGAGCGCGCCTCAGCCCGCGCGGCGGCATACTGAACATCATGAGCATGAACCTGGATCTTTTCGACGAGGCCGACCCCCAGCCCGCCCGCAGCGAATCCATCGGCCCGCGATCCGTGGTGCTGCGCGGCTACGCCCTGCCCGTCGCCGACGCCCTGCTGCAATCCCTGGACGAAGTGATCCGGCAGTCGCCGTTCCGACGCATGGAAACCCCCGGCGGCCATCTGATGTCTGTCGCACTGAGCAATTGCGGCCGGCTGGGCTGGACCACGGACCACGACGGCTACCGCTACACGCCGGCCGACCCGCTGTCGGGGCGGCCCTGGCCCGACATGCCGCCGGCCTTCGCCGCCCTGGGACGCGAGGCCGCCGCCGCGGCCGGCTTTGCCGGCTTCGAACCGGACGCCTGCCTGCTCAACCGCTACGAGCCGGGCGCGCGCATGTCCTTGCACCAGGACCGCAACGAGCGCGATTTCAGCGCGCCCATCGTGTCGGTGTCGCTGGGCATGCCGGCGGTGTTTCTTTTCGGTGGCCTGGCG
Organism: Achromobacter sp. 1011791174; assembly: GCF_059760925.1. Taxonomy (NCBI): domain Bacteria; kingdom Pseudomonadati; phylum Pseudomonadota; class Betaproteobacteria; order Burkholderiales; family Alcaligenaceae; genus Achromobacter; species Achromobacter sp. 1011791174. The sequence goes on along the minus strand of NZ_JCBANH010000133.1, from coordinate 800 downwards.
CGCTCGGACCCCGCCGCCCGCGTGCCGCTGTTCCACGGCGACGTGGTGGTCTGGGGTGGCGCGGACCGCCTGCGTTTCCACGGCGTGCTGCCGCTGAAGGACAGGCCGCATCCGCGCCTGGGCAGCCTGCGTCTGAACCTCACGCTGCGCAAGGCGGGTTAAGACGGAGGGCCCGATCCGGCCCGCCGGACCAAGGCGGGCGGAACCGGTTAGCATAGGCGCACGCTTTCCCTACACCCTCAAGAGAACAACGATATGCACGCGCTGGGCCGACTCGTCATCCTGGTCACCGACTACGACACCGCGATCGCCTTCTACCAGGACAAGCTGGGCATGGAGGTCTTCGTCGACATGGCCGTCGGCGCCCAGCGCTACGTGCACCTGCGCCTGCCCGAACAGCCCTCGGTGGGCGTATGGCTGCTGCAGGCGCAAACGCAGGCGCAGCGCGACCGCGTGGGCGACCAGACCGGCGGCCAGCCGGTGGGCGTGTTCTACACCAGCGACACGCGCCGCGACCACGCGCGCTTCGCCGCGCAGGGCGTGCGTTTCACGCGCGAGCCCGTCGAGGACGCCGTCGCGGTGTACGCGCATTTCATCGATCTGTACGGCAACGAATTCGTACTCGTGCAACTGAAGTGAGCCGCGCGGCTCACGCGAAGGAACCCGCCATGGACCTGCAGCTTGAAGGCAAACGCGTGCTCATCACGGGCGCGTCCAAGGGCATCGGGCTGGCGGCGGCGCTGGCCTTCGCCCGCGAAGGCGCCAGTCCCACCCTGGTCGGCCGCGACCCGGCCGCGCTG